>DATFWK010000090.1:0-8690 GCA_035259345.1 Miltoncostaeaceae bacterium
CGGCTCGGCGTCGGCCAGCGCCACCGCGGCGCGCTCGGCCCGCCTGCAGACGGTGCGGGCGAGGTGGAGCCAGGCGGCGCCGCCGCTCCCTCCAGGCAGGAGGAAGCTCGTGAGCGACTCGAGCTCCGCGTTCACCTCGTCGCACCAGGCCTCGAGCCGCGCGACCTGCTCGGCCGTCACCCGCAGGCGCCCGCGGGCCTCGTCGGACTCCGGCACCGCGAGGTCGGCGCCGACGTCGAAGAGGTCGTTCTGGATGCGCGCCAGCATCGGCTCGTACTCGAGCGGGAGGGTCTGGCGCCGGCAGAGCCCGATCACGCTGTTGAGCTCGTCCACCTCCCCGTAGGCGGTGACGCGCGGGCTCGTCTTCCGCACGCGGCTCATGTCGCCGAGGTGCGTGTCGCCCGCGTCGCCCAGGCGCGTGTAGATCCGCGTCAGCCGGACCATCATTCGATGGTACCCGGGTCCCGGGCGCGAACCCATGCGACCGCGAACCGCTCGGCCTGCTCGGGCGTGGTCACGCGCCCCACAAGCTGCTCCTCGCGCAGGGCGTCGAGGAGCTCCGCGGTCCAGCGCCCGGGCGGGCGGTCGAGCAGCCGGGCGAGCCGGTCGCCGGGCAGGATCGGCCGGATGGGCCCGCGATCGACCAGCTCGAAGTGCGTGGCGAGCACCCGGCGCGCGAGATCGAGGTGGCGGACGATCTGGGACTCGGTCGTCCGCGCGCCGCGCGTCGCCAGCCGGTCCGCCACCGACAGCACGACGATCTCGACCTCCGCGGGCGCCGTCGCGCGCAGGTAGCGGTCGATCTGGCGCAGCGAGAGCGGCTGGCGGTGCACCATGAAGCCCAGCGGGAGGTGCTGGCGGACCATGAGCGCGACCGTCTCCCGGAGCCGTGTCGAGGTGCGCATGCGCCGGCACCAGGCGTCCGCCATCTCCGCGCCGAGCCGGTCGTGGCCGATGAATGTCATCCGCCCCTCGGGCGTCCGTGCGGCCGTGGCCGGCTTGGCCATGTCGTGCATGACCGCCCCCAGCACGAGCCCCTGGCCGCGGGTGAGCTCGTCCGCGAGCGGCTCGCCGAGCCGGGCCGCGACCCGCGGGGCGAGCGAACGGAAGACCGGCTCGGGGTCGGCCGTGATCTCGCAGGCCCGCCGCACGACCTCGAGGGTGTGGCCGAGCACGTCGAGGTGGTGGTAGGGCGTCTGCTCGAGCCCGCGGCCCGCCTCGAGCTCCGGCCAGATGACCCCGAGCACGGCGAGGTCGTCGAGCAGCTCGAGCCCGCGCCAGGCCTCGGGGTTCCGCGCGATCCGCACGATCTCGTCCATCACCCGCTCGGGCGCCGGGCGCACCAGGCCCGCGGCGTCCGCGCGCGCATGCGCCCGGGTCGCCGGCTCGATCGTGAAGCCGAGCTGCAGGGCGAGGCGGGCGAGGCGCACGAGCCGGACCGGATCGTCGCGGAGCGCCGAGGCGCGGACCAGCCGCAGGACGCCCCGGTCGAGGTCGGCCAGCCCACCGTGCGGGTCGACGAGGTCGCCGCCGGCGGCCGGGAGGGCCATCGCGTTCACCGTGAAGTCCCGCCGGTCGAGGTCCTCCTCCAGCGAGGCGCCCTGGAGCGCGACGACATCGACGGTGAAGGGCAGCCGCCCGCCGTGCACCCGCCAGGCCCCGAAGGTGTCGGAGAGGCGGAAGCGCCCGGCCCCGTGCGCGCGGGCGAGGGCCCGCGCGACAGCGGCGGCATCGCCTGGGACGGCGACGTCCACGTCGGCCACGGCCCGCCCCAGCATCGCGTCCCGCAGGCCGCCGCCCACGACCCAGCCGCGCCCGGCGACCGGCCCGAGCGGCGCCAGCAGGCCGGCCGCGGCGCGGGCCCGCGCCTCAGTCGTCGACATGCCGGCGGTGGACCCGGCGCCCGATGTCGCAGGTCACCTCGTAGTTGATGGTGCCCCTGATCTCCGCGAGCTCCTCGGCGCTCACCCGCTCCCCGCCCTGCGCCCCGATCAGCACGACCTCGTCGCCGACGCGCTCATCGGCCTCGGGCCCGAGGTCGATCGTGAGCTGGTCCATCGAGATCGTGCCCACCACCGGCACTGAGCGGCCGCCGACCAGCACGCGCGCGCGGTTCGAGTAGGCGCGGGAGTAGCCGTCGCCGTACCCGATCGGGACCGCGCCGATCAGCGTGCCCCGGGCGGCCCGCCAGGAGCGGCCGTACCCGACGCTCTCGCTGCCCCAGAGCGGCTTGATCGAGGCGATGTAGGAGTACAGGCTCAGCGCCGGCTCGAGGCCGTGCTCGGCCGGGTCGCGGCCGAAGGGCGAGCAGCCGTAGAGCGCGATGCCGCAGCGGACCAGGTCGAAGGCGGCCGACGGATCACGCAGGGTGGCCGCCGAGTTCGCCGTGTGGACGATGGCCTCGGGGAAGCGCTGGCGGAGGGGGCCGAGCATCGACCGGAAGCGCGCGAGCTGCTCGCGGAAGAAGCCGGCGTCCTCGCCGCCGGTCACGTCGGCCGTGGCGAAGTGGGTCATGATCCCCGCGACGTCCAGGCGGGGCTCGGCCGCGGCCTCGGCCAGCGCCGACACGTCCTCCGGGCGGGCGCCGAGCCGCCCCATCCCGCTGTCGAGCTTGAGGTGGACGCGGACGGCGCCGGCGTCCGCCGCAGCTCGGCACGCCTCAGGCGTCCAGACTGCGACGTCGGCGGCGGCCGCGGCCGCGCGGCGCCACTCGTGCCCCATGAGCGGGCCCCAGCAGACGATCGGCGCCCCGATGCCCGCCTCGCGGAGCTCCTCCGCCTCCTCGATCGCCGCGACGCCCAGGCGAGTGGCGCCGCCCTCGAGCGCGGCGCGCGCGACGGGCACCGCCCCGTGCCCGTAGCCGAACGCCTTGACCACCGCGAGCAGCTCGGCGCGGCCCGCGGCCCGCCGCAGGGTCTCCGCGTTCCGGCGGATCGCGCCGAGGTCGACCCGGGCGAGGGCGCGCTCAGGCGTCACGTTCGGCGAGCGCAGCGGGAAGGGCCTCGACCACGTCGCCGGCCACGGTGCCGTCGCCCCGGCCGGCCAGCTCGCCCGCCCGGCCGTGCACCGCGACCGCGGCCGCGGCCGCCGCGAACGGCTCCATCCCCTTCGCGAGGAAGGCGCCGACGACGCCCGAGAGCACGTCGCCGGTCCCGGCCGTCGCGAGGGCGGCGCTGCCGGTCGCGCCGACGGCGATCCTGCCGTCCGGCGCGGCGACGACGGTGCCCGGCCCCTTGAGCACCGCGACGGCGCCGGAGGCTGCGGTCAGCGCGCGCGCCGCGGCGAGCCGCTCGGCCTCGACCTCCGTGCGGGGGCGGTCGAGGATGTGCCCGGCCTCCCCGGCATGGGGGGTGAGCACGGTGGGCGCGGAGCGCAGGGCCAGCCAGCCCGGCTCCGTGCCGAGGTGATGCAGGGCGTCCGCGTCCACCACCGCGGGCAGGTCGATCGCCTCGAGCGCCTCGCGCACGAACGCGCGCGTCTGCTCGGCGCGGCCGATGCCCGGGCCGATGACCAGGGCGCTGACCCGGTGGGCCTGCTCGACGAGCGGCGCGACCGAGGCCGGGCCGAACGCGCCGTCGTCCTCGGGGATCGGGGCGCTCATGATCTCGACGAGCTGGGTGGCGTACACCGGCTGCACGCCTGCCGGGACGCCGGCGACCGTGAGGCCTGCGCCCGCCCGCAGCGTGGCTCGCGACGCGAGGCAGCCCGCGCCGGTGAGGCCCGGCGAGCCGACCGCGAGCAGCACGGCGCCGGAGGCGTACTTGTCGGCGCCGGCCGCCTTGGGCGGGACGCCCGCCGCAGCGCCGCGGCCAACCAGCCAGGCCGTCGCGTCCGATACGACCGCGGCCGGGATGCCGATGTCGGCGACCATGACGCGCCCGGCGTGGGAGCGGCCGGGCTCCACGTGCAGGCCGGGCATGTCGCCGTGGAAGGTCACGGTGAGCTCGGCGCGGATGGCCTCGCCGGCCACGACCCCGGTGTCGGCGTCAACGCCGGAGGGGACGTCCAGGCTCACCACAGGGGCCCCGGACCGCGCGATCGCGGCCACCGCCGCGCCGATCGTCCCGCGGGGGGCGCCCCTCGCCCCGGTCCCGAGCAGCCCGTCGACGACCAGGCGCGCGTCGTCGAGCGCCGCCGGCGCGAACGGCCGCGGGCGCAGGCCGAGGCTCCGTGCGATCGCCGCCATCGCGGTCGCGTCCGGCGTGGCGGCCCGCTGCCCCCGTGGCGCGGCGATCGCGACGTCCCAGCCGGCCTCGGCGAGGTGGCGGGCCACGACGTACCCGTCGCCGCCGTTGTTGCCGGCTCCCACCACGACGAGCGCGGCCGTCCGCTGCGGATACGCCGCCAGGATCGCCTCGGCGGCCGCCAGCCCCGCGCGCTCCATGAGGAGGATCGACGGCATCGCGTGGCGCGTGCCGGCGAGCCGGTCGGCGCGGCGAAGCGCGGCCGCGTCGAAGAGCGGGGTGGCGCCTGGCAGTGGTGGCGGCGCGGTTGCACTGGCGGTCGGCACCGGCGGATCCTACGAGAGGTGCCCACCGGCGGACGGATGGCCGCCGATAGATAGCCTGGCAATCATTGCCGTGCTATCTTCGCCCGCGTGACGTCCGCGGCAGCCCCCACGCGCACGGTCGAGGACATGCTCACCTGGCGGCTCGCCGTCGCCGGGCGGCTCCTTCGCTGCCACGCCGACGCCCGGCTCACCGAGCTTGGCGTCGCGGGTCCCGGCCTCGGGCTGCTCCTGCGCCTCGCCGAAGAGGAGGGCCTCTCGCAGATCGAGCTCGCGCGGCGCCAGCGGGTGGAGCCCCCGACCGTCTCCCGGATGGTGAGCCGCCTCGCCCGGGACGGGCTGGTGGAGCTCAGGATCGAGCACGCCGACCGGCGGACCACCCGGGTCGCGCTCACCGAGCGGGGCCGCGAGGTCGCCGCCGCCGGGCGCGTGATCGTGGACGAGATCGAGGGGCGGGTGTTCGAGGGATTGGACGAGGCGGACCGGGACCGCCTGGCCGGCATCCTGGACGAGCTGATCGCCGTGCTCGCGCGGCGGGCGGTGACCCAGTGAGCGCGGGCGCGCTCACCGCGCGGCGGCGCCCCTCCCAGACGCTGACGCTGCTGGGCCTCGTCACCGCGGCCCTGGCGTTCGCGCTCATGCAGACGTTCCTCATCCCGGCGCTCGCGGACCTCAAGGCAAGCCTCCACACGAGCGGCGAGTGGGTCACCTGGACCGTCACCATCTACCTGCTGACCGGCTCGGTCGCGACGCCGCTCCTCGGTCGCCTCGGCGACCAGCACGGCAAGAAGCGGATGATGATGATCAGCCTGGCCGTGTTCCTGATCGGCTCGATCGGCGCGATCTTCGCCCCCAACGTGGCCGTGCTGATCGTCTGCCGCGGCATCCAGGGCGTCGGCGGCGCCGTCTTCCCGCTCAGCTTCGCGATCATCCGCGACCAGTTCCCGCCCGATCGCATCGCGATGCCGATGGGCATCGTCTCGGCGGTCCTCGGCGTCGGCGGCGGCGTCGGCATCGTGCTCGCGGGCGTGATCGTCGACCACGCCTCGTGGCGCTGGCTGTTCGTGATGAGCGCGATCGTGGTCGCCATCGCGCTGCTCTTGATCGGCTGGTTCGTGCCCGAGTCGGACGTCCGCGCGCCCGCCAAGCTCGACATCCCCGGCGCGCTGCTCCTCTCCGGCGGGCTGATCGCGCTGCTCGTCGCGCTGACCGAGGGGGAGAACCGCGGCTGGGGCTCGGCCGTCATCGTCGGTCTCTTCGCGGTCGCCGGTGCGGCGCTCGTGGCCTGGGTGATCGTCGAGCGACGCACCCAGTACCCGCTGGTGGACATGCGGATGATGACCCGCCGGCCGGTGTTCTTCACCAACCTGACCGCGCTCATCTCCGGGTTCGCCCTCTACATGACCTGGGTGCTCATCCCGACGTTCTTCGAGACCCCGCACGGCCTGCCGGCCGCCGTCGCCGACCGCGTGAACTACGGGTTCGACACGACCGTGACCGGCGCGGGGCTCTGGATCCTCCCCACCTCGGCCGCCGTGCTGGTCGGCGGCCCGATCGCCGGCCTCATCGGCCGGCGCATCGGCTCGCGCGCGCCGCTGACGGCCGGGATGGTGTTCCTCGCGGTCGGTCTGGCGCTGATCGCCTCGTTCCACGACACCCCTGAGCAGGTCGCGCTCTCGTTCACGCTCTGCGGGTTCGGCATCGGCTTTGCCTTCGCCGCGATGCCGCGGCTCATCGTCGACGCGGTGGACATCACGGAGACCGGCGTCGCGACGGGCATGAACACGGTCGTCCGCACGCTGGGCGGGGTCATGGGCGCCCAGATCGGCGCCGTCATCCTCGCCGCGCAGACGATCCCGGGGACCAGCGTCCCGTCGGAGGCAGGCTACGAGCGGGCGTTCTGGGTCAGCACGGTCGCCGCCGTCATCGGCGTGGCCGCGGCCGCCCTCGTGATGCCGCTGCGGGCCCGCCGCCGCGCCCGCGCGCTCGCCCCCGCGACGACCACCGACTAGCCGCCCACCGCGTCCGGGCCCTCCGCCACGGCGACCGCGACCGCCAGGCCGCGGCTGTGGGTCAGCGTCAGGTGCACGCGCGCGACCCCGCGGCGCGCCGCCCACTCTGCGTAATGGGCGTGGAGCGCCACGGTCGGCGCCCCCCGCCCCCGCACGACCTCGACCTCGCGCCAGCGCGTCATCCCGCGCCCGAGCGCCTTGCCGACCGCCTCCTTCGCCGCGAAGCGGGCGGCGAAGTGCTGAGGCGGGAACGGCTTGGCCAGGCAGTAGCGCGCCTCGTCCTCCGTGAAGCAGCGCTGGGCGAGGCGCGGGCGCCGCGCCAGCGCCGCCGCGAAGCGGTCGATCTCCACCACGTCGACGCCCACGCCGACGATCACGGGCCGCGCTCCACGTCCCAGGAAGCGTACCGGCGGGGCCCTGCCCGGACGGCCGGGCCGGCGCGGGCGTCCGGTCTCGATTGGCTAGCCTCGGCAGGGTGAGCGAGACGGCGCTGCCAGCCTCCGCGGCGCCCCGCGCGGCGCACCTCCAGGGCCGCGTGCGGGTGATCTTCGGCGCGCTGATGCTGGTCCTGCTGCTCGCCTCGCTGGACCAGACGATCGTGTCGACGGCGCTTCCGACCATCGTCGGGGAGCTCGGCGGGCTGCAGCACCTCTCGTGGGTCGTCACGGCCTACCTGCTCGCGTCCACGGTCTCCGGCCCGCTCTACGGCAAGCTCGGGGACCTCTACGGGCGGAAGATCGTCCTCCAGGCGGCCATCGGGATCTTCCTCGTCGGGTCGGCCCTGTGCGGGCTGAGCCAGAACATGACCGAGCTGATCGCCTTCCGCGGCATCCAGGGCCTCGGCGGCGGCGGCCTGATCGTCGTCTCGATGGCCGTCGTCGGGGACATCATCCCGCCGCGCGACCGGGGCCGGTACCAGGGGCTCTTCGGGGCCGTGTTCGGCGTCTCGACCGTCCTCGGCCCGCTGCTCGGCGGCTTCTTCACCGACAACCTCTCCTGGCGCTGGATCTTCTACGTCAACATCCCGATCGGACTGGTCGCGCTCGGGGTGATCGCGGCCGTGTTCACCCCCCCGGCCGCCCGCACCAGCCGCTCGATCGACTACCTGGGCGCGTCGCTGCTCGCCGGGGCCCTGGCGTCGATCGTGCTGTTCACCAGCCTCGGCGGCACGACCTACGCGTGGGGCTCCGCGCCGATCGTGACGCTGATCGTCTTGAGCGTCGTGCTCTCGGTCGCCTTCGTGGTGGTCGAGGGGCGGGCCGCCGAGCCCATCCTGCCCTTGTCGCTCTTTCGAAACCCGGTCTTCTCCGTGTCCAGCGCCGTGGGGTTCATCGTGGGCGGGTCGCTGTTCGGGGCGGTGACGTTCGTGCCGCTCTACCTCCAGGTCGTGAAGGGCCAGAGCGCCACCCGGTCCGGCCTCGAGCTGACGCCCCTGATGGCCGGCGTGCTGGTCACGTCCATCGGCAGCGGACAGCTCATCTCGCGGTACGGCCGCTACCGGATGTTCCCGATCACCGGCACGGCGATCATGACGGTCGGGCTGCTGCTGCTCTCACGGCTGCAGACGGACAGCAGCTTCGCCTACGTCTTCGGGGCGCTGGTCGTGGTGGGCCTCGGGCTCGGCATGGTGATGCAGGTCCTCGTCCTTGCGGTTCAGAACTCGGTCGACTACTCCGAGCTCGGCGTGGCGACCTCGGGGGCGACGCTCTTCCGCTCGATCGGGGGCTCGATCGGGGTGGCGACCTTCGGGACGATCTTCGCGAACCGCCTGGCCGCCGAGCTCGCGAGCCTCGTGCCGGCGGGCGCGACGGTCCCGACCGGCGGCGGCCCGGGGGCGATCGGCCGCCTGCCCGGGGGCCTCCACGACGCCGCCGTGGCCGCCTATGCCGCGGCCCTCCGCCCGGTGTTCCTCACCGCGGCCGCGGTCTCCGCCTTGGGCTTCGTGCTCAGCTGGTTCCTGAAGGAGATCCCGCTCCGGCAGACCGCCCAGGCCGACGGCATCGGCGAGGCGTTCGCCTCGCCGCGCGACGACAGCTCCTTCCGCGAGATGGAGCGCGTGCTCACGCGGCTCACCCGCCGGGAGCACCACGCGGAGGTCTACGAGCGGCTGGCGCTTCGCGCCGGGCTCGACCTGCCGCCGCCCGAGCTGTGGCTCGTGGCCCGCCTCGGGG
>DATFWK010000091.1:0-13147 GCA_035259345.1 Miltoncostaeaceae bacterium
GCCTTGGGGAACGTCCGGCGACGACAGTCGAGGATCTCGCCGCGGCGGTCGGCGTGCCGCCCGACGGCCTCGCCGATCCACTGGCGGCCCTTGAGGAGGACGGCCTGGCGAGCGCGACGGACGGGCTGGTGACGCTCAGCCCCTCGGGGCGCGAGGCCTACGAGCGGCTCGTCGACGCGAAGTGCCAGGCCCTCCGCGAGATCCTCGACGGCTGGGAGCCCGAGCGCCACGACGAGCTGGCGCAGCTGGTGGATCGCCTGTCACGGGCACTCGTCCGGGACATCCCGGCGCCGGCCCACGCCATCGGCTGAGCGCCGCGCTACTCGACCGTGACGGTCTTCGCGAGGTTCCGGGGCTGGTCCACGTTCAGCCCGTTCGCCCGCGCGATCGCGTAGGCGAAGAGCTGAAGCGGGACGATCGCGGTGACCGGTGTCAGGATCGACGGCGTCCGCGGGCACCAGAGCACGTCGTCCGCGTGGTGGCCGATCTCCTCGTTGCCCTCGGTCGCGACCGCGATCACCGCCGCGCCGCGCGCCTTGACCTCCTGGATGTTCGAGACGACCTTGTCGAATACGTGCCCGTCGGTCGCGACGACCACGACGGGCGACCCCGGCTCGAGCAGCGCGATCGGGCCGTGCTTCATCTCGCCGGCCGGGTAGGCCTCGGTCGGGATGTAGCTGATCTCCTTGAGCTTGAGCGCGCCCTCGTAGCAGACCGGCACGCCGACGTGACGGCCGAGGTAGAGGAAGAACGGGCAGCTCGCGTAGCGGCCTGCCACCTCGTAGACGCGCGCCGGCTCGGCCGAGTCGAGGTACGCCTGCACGAGGTCGGGCAGCCGCCGCAGGTCCTCGGCGAGCTCGAGGGCCCCGACGCTGGTCAGCGCCCACTTCAGGCGGCCGAGCTTGAGCGCGAGCAGCGCCAGCGCCATGACCTGCGCGGTGTGGGTCTTCGTCGCGGCCACGCCGATCTCGAGGCCGGCGCGGGTGAAGATCACCCCGTCGCTGTCCCGCGTGGCCTGCGATCCCATGATGTTCGTCAGCGCCACGACGTGGGCGCCGCGCTCGCGGGCCACGCGCATGGCGGCGAGGGTGTCCGCCGTCTCGCCGCTCTGGGTGATGCCGATGATCAGGTCGCCCGGCCCGGCGAGGCAGGTCCGGTAGCGGTACTCGCTCGCAACCTCGCGGTGCACGGGGACGCGGGCCCAGTCCTCGATCAGGTACCGCCCCACCAGGCCGGCGTAGAAGGAGGTGCCGCAGGCGACGATGTGGATGCGCTCCACGCGTGCGAGCGAGGCGTCGTCGAGCCCGAGCGCCTCCAGCTCGACCGAGCCGTCCGCGCCGAGCCGGTCGCCGAGCGTGTCCCAGAGCGCCGTCGGCTGCTCGTGGATCTCTTTGAGCATGAACGTCTCGTGGCCGCCCTTCTCGGCCGAGTCCTCGTCCATCAGCACGCGCGTGACCGGGCGGTCGGCCTCGGGGCCGTGGCCGTTCCAGATCGTGGTGCTGGACGCGTCGATGGAGACGATCTCGCCGGACTCGAGCAGCTGGACGTCGCGCGTGTGGCGCAGGAACGCCGGGATCGCCGAGGCGAGGAAGCGCTCGCCGTCGCCCACCCCCACCATGAGCGGGCACTCCTTGCGCGCCCCCACCAGCCGGCCGGGCTCGTCGCAGTGCATGGCGACGAACGCGTAGTGGCCCTGGATCCGCTCCGTCACCCTGCGGACCGCCTCGGCCAGGTCGCCGCGGTACTCCTGCGCGATCAGGTGCGGCAGCACCTCGGTGTCCGTCTCGCTCCGGAAGGCCACGCCCCGGCCGGCCAGCTCGGAGCGCAGGCTCATGTAGTTCTCGATGATCCCGTTCATGACGACCGCGACCCGACCCTCAGCGTCGACCTGAGGGTGAGCATTCGCCACGGTCACCCCGCCGTGCGTCGCCCAGCGCGTGTGCCCCAGGCCGGTCGTCGCGGGCGAGCTGTTCTCGCCGACGGCCTCGCGCAGCACCGCGAGGTTGCCGATGGCGCGCACGAGCTCGAGATGGCTCCCGCCGCCCTCCAGCAGGGCGATGCCCGCGGAGTCGTAGCCCCGGTACTCGAGGCGCTCGAGGCCGGTGAGGATCAGCTCCTTGCAGGAGCGTGACCCGACATAGCCGATGATGCCGCACATCCCTGAAGCCTCCTTCGCTGCGCCGACCTCAGGTCCGACATTCGTGGCCGGGCCCGAAGGCCCTGGCCGTCGCCCGGCGCGAGCCCGCTTTCAGGCTCCCAGTACCCGCTGAGCGACTGCGGCGATCGTATCGCACCACCGCTCGCACGCCTCATCGGTCGGCCCCTCGACCATCACGCGCACAAGGGCCTCGGTCCCGGACGCGCGGACCACCACGCGGCCGTCGTCCCCGAGCTCGGCCTCGCAGTGGCGGACGGCCTCCCAGACCTCCGCCGCGTCGGCGAGGCCGTCCTTGCGGGCCACCGTGACGCTCACCAGCCGCTGCGGCATGCGCTCGACGACCCGCGCAAGCTCGGCGAGGGGGCGCCCGGACCGCGCGAGCGCGCCGAGCAGCTGGAGGGCGGTCGCGAGGCCGTCCCCGGTGGGCCCGGATCGCAGGTTGATCAGGTGGCCGCTCTGCTCGCCGCCCAGCACGAAGCCGCCGCTGCGCATCTCCTCGAGCACGTAGCGGTCGCCCACGTCCGTCCACCGCACCACGATGCCCCGAGCCGTCATCGCCCGCCGGAAGCCCAGGTTCGTCATCGTGGTCGTGACCACGGTGTCGCCCGCAAGCTCGCCGCGCTCGGCCAGCTCCAGGGCCAGGATCGCGAGGATCTGGTCGCCGTCAACTGCCGTGCCGTCGCCCGCCACGGCGAGCACCCGGTCGCCGTCGCCGTCGAAGGCCAGCCCGGCGTCGTGTCCACCCGAGAGCACGGCGGCGGCGATGGCGTCCATGTGCGTCGAGCCGCAGCCGACGTTGATGTTGAGGCCGTCCGGCGCGGCGGCGTGGACATCGACGCGGGCCCCGAGCCGGCGGAGCACCTCCGGCGCGCTGACCACCGTCGCCCCGTGCGCGCAGTCGATCGCGATCCGCAGGCCCGAGAGGTCCGCTGGGAAGCGCTCGAGCAGGCTCTCGACGTAGCGCGCCCGCCCCTCCGGCCAGGCGTCGATCGGACCGACGCCGCCGGCCTCGGGGCGCTGCCCCTCCTCGGCCATCGCCGCTTCCACCGCAGCCTCCTCGGCGTCCGGCAGCTTGAAGCCGTCCGGCCCGAAGAGCTTGATCCCGTTGTCCGGGAACGGGTTGTGGGACGCGCTGATGACCGCCCCGGCGGCGAGCCCGCCGTCGGTTGCGACCAGGTCGGCGACGGCCGGGGTGGGCAGCACCCCGCCGAGCACGACGCCGGCCCCCGCGCTGGCCAAGCCGGCCGCGAGGGCCCCCTCCAGCATCGGGCTGCTGCGCCGGGTGTCCCGGCCCACCAGCACCCTGGAGCCCGGCCCGAGGCGCGCCCCGACGGCGCGGCCGATCGCGAGCGCCAGCTCCGGCGTCAGGTCGCGGTTGGCGACCCCGCGAACGCCGTCGGTCCCGAAGAGCGTCCGGGTGGCGGTCACTGCCACGGGCGCGGGCGCCCGCCCGTCAGCGCTTCGAGAACTGCGGGCGCTTGCGCGCGCCCTTGAGGCCCGCCTTCTTGCGCTCCTTGATGCGCGAGTCGCGGGCGAGCAGGCCCTCCCGCTTGAGCGGGCCGCGCAGGTTCTCGTCGAGGTCGACCAGGGCGCGCGCGATGCCGTGCCGGAGCGCGCCGGCCTGACCCGAGACCCCGCCGCCGTGCAGGAGCGCGACCACGCTGAGCTGGCCCTCGAGGCCGGAGACCCTGAGCGGCGCCACGGCCTGGTTCACCAGCGTCGCGCGGCCGAAGAACTCGGCGATCGGACGGCCGTTGCAGGTGATCCCACCGTCGCCCCGGCTGACCGTCACGCGGGCGACCGAGGTCTTCCGCTTGCCGGTCGCGCGATAGCGCTCCGGACGGGGGTCTGCGGGGATCTCCGTGCTCATGCAGCGGCCTTTCGCTCGAGCCGCAGCGGCTGCGGGCGCTGGGCCTCGTGGGGATGGTCCGGGCCGGCGTAGATCTTGAGCTTGCGAAGCTGCGCCCGGCCGAGGCGGTTCTTCGGGAGCATCCCGCGCACGGCGCGGCGCAGGACCTCCTCGGGCCCGACCTCGAGCTGGCGCCCGAGGGTGCGGCTGCGGATGCCGCCCGGGTAGCCCGAGTGGCGCCAGTAGCGCTTGTCGCGGAGCTTGTTGCCGGTCACCGCGATCTTCTCCGCGTTCACGACGACGACGAAGTCGCCGACGTCGCAGTGGCGCGTGTACCAGGGGGAGCGCTTGCCGGCCAGCGTCTCGGCGATCGTCGCGGCCAGCCTGCCGAGGGTCTGGCCGTCGGCGTCCACCACGTACCAGCGGCGCTCGACGGTGCCCGGCTTCGCGCTGAGCGTCTTCATGTGGTCTCGGCCAACTCCTCCGGACAGAACAAAGCGGCGCACCAAGCGCCGCTCGGACGGCGGATATTAGGAAATAGCGCCGCGCCGCGTCAACCGGGATCCTATCGCCCCAGCCCGAGCAGCAGGTATATAAGACGGTATCGCCGCGCAGTGGTCTCCCTGGGGCCGGCGTGAGGAAGGAAGGGCATGACCGAGCGGGCTTTGGACCGCTGCATCGCAATTGCAGCGCATGGGCGCCGATGCCAGCAGACCCGGTTCCGCGGGAGCCCCTACTGCTGGCACCACCTGCAGAGCCGGAAGGTCTTCGCCCCCAGCCGCCCCCGGTCGGTCGCCCGTCCCCGTCCGATCGACGACAACGGCCCGGTGCCGGCGGCGCCGGACCGCATGGCGATCGCGGTGCGGCTCGCGGCGGGGCTCGGCCTGGCCGAGCTGACCGCGCTCGTCGACTTCCTCGAGGATCGCCGCGACGGCACGATCACGCTCCTCAAGGACGGCGGCGTCGTCGTGGACGTCGCCCTCGGGCGCGGCCCCGTGCGCGCACGGGCCGCCGAGATCCGCATCCTGCCGTAGGCCGCGGCCCCGGCAGGGGCTACTCCCACTCGATCGTGCCGGGCGGCTTCGAGGTGACGTCCAGCGCCACGCGGTTGACGCCCGGGACCTCGTTGATGATCCGGCTCGCGATCCGCTCGACGAGCTCGTGCGGCAAGCGGGCCCAGTCGGCCGTCATCGCGTCGTCGCTGGTGACCGCGCGGATGACGATCGGGTGGGCGTACGTGCGCCCGTCGCCCTGCACGCCGACGCTGCGGATGGCCGGCAGGATCGCGAAGCTCTGCCAGAGCTCGCCGTAGAGGCCGGCCCGGCGGATCTCCTCCTGCAGCACGTGGTCGGCGCTGCGGAGGATCGCGAGGCGCTCCTCCGTGACCTCGCCGATGATGCGGATGGCGAGGCCGGGGCCGGGGAACGGCTGCCGCCAGACGATCCGCTCCGGCAGCCCGAGCTCCTCCCCCACCGCGCGCACCTCGTCCTTGAAGAGCTGGCGCAGCGGCTCCACCAGCTCGACGGCCATGTCCTCGGGAAGGCCGCCGACGTTGTGGTGGCTCTTGATGGTGGCCGCGTCGCGGCTCCCCGACTCGATCACGTCCGAGTAGAGCGTGCCCTGGATCAGGAAGCGGGTGGCGCCGAGCACCTCGGCCTCGCGCTCGAAGATGCGGATGAACTCCCGCCCGATGACCTTGCGCTTCTCCTCGGGGTCGGTGACGCCCCGCAGGCACTCGAGGAAGTGCTCCTGCGCCTTGACCACCACAAGCGGCACCTGCAGGTGACGCCCGAAGGTCTGCTCCACCTGCTCGGCCTCGTTGTGGCGCAGGAGGCCGTGGTCCACGAACACGCAGGTGAGCCGGTCGCCGATGGCCCGGTGCACGAGCAGCGCCGCGACAGCGCTGTCGACGCCCCCGGAGAGCGCGCAGATGGCCCGCTCGTCGCCGATCTGGGTGCGGATGCGCTCCACCTGGTCGTCGATCACGTGCGCGGGCGTCCACGTCGGCACGCAGTCGCAGACGTCGAAGAGGAAGCCCTTGAGCAGCTCGGTGCCGAACGGCGTGTGCAGCACCTCGGGGTGGAACTGGACCGCGTACATCCGCCGCTCCCGCTGCTCCATCGCCGCCACCGGCGCGCCGGCGGTGCGGGCCGTGACCACGAACCCCTCGGGCGCGCGGGCGACGGCGTCGCCGTGGCTCATCCAGCACGTGTCGGCCGCCAGGTCCGAGAAGAGCCCGTCGCGGGAGAGCACCTGCAGCGGCGTCTTGCCGAACTCGCCGCCGGCCGTGTGGGCCACCTCGCCGCCCAACGCCAGTGCCATCGCCTGCATGCCGTAGCAGATGCCGAGCACCGGGATGCCGAGCTCGAGCAGCTCCGGGTTCAGCGCCGGCGCGCCCGGGGCGTAGACCGAGGCCGGACCGCCCGAGAGCACCAGGCCGGCCGGCTCAAGGGCGGCGATCTCCGCGGCGGGGACGTCGTGCGGGACCAGCGCGGAGAAGACGCGGCACTCGCGGATGCGGCGGGCGATGAGCTGGCTGTACTGGGCGCCGTAGTCCACGACGAGCACGCCGCCCGGCGCCGCCTGCGCCAGCGCCGGGTCCATGACCCGGGCGCCGGTGTGCGGGAGGCTCGCCATGCCTACCCCATCCCGACGGCCTGGGCGGACTGCAGCCGCTTCCCCTCCGTCTTGATCGTCGGCGCGACCATCACCTCCACCTTCTGGAAGCTCTGGATCGAGTCGTAGCCGCAGGTCGCCATCGCGTTGCGCAGGCCGCCCATCAGGTTGAGCGAGCCGTCGTTCTCGTGGGCCGGGCCGAGCAGGATCTCCTCGAGCGTGCCGAGCGGGCGGGTCTTCACCCGGGTGCCTCGCGGCAGCTCGGGGTGGAACGTGGCCATGCCCCAGTGGTAGCCGTGCCCGGGCGCCTCGTCGGCGCGGGCGAGGGGCGAGCCGATCATGCACGCGTCCGCGCCGCAGGCGATCGCCTTGGCGAGGTCGCCGCCGTAGCTCATGCCGCCGTCGGCGATCACGTTCACGTAGCGGCCGGTCTCGAGCAGGTGCTGCATGCGCGCCCCGGCCGCGTCGGCGATGGCCGTGGCCTGGGGGACGCCGACGCCGATCACCTGGCGGGTCGTGCAGGCGGCGCCCGGCCCGACCCCGACCAGAACGCCCACGGCGCCGGTGCGCATGAGGTGGAGCGCGGTGGCGTAGGAGGCGCAGCCGCCCACGATGACCGGCACCGGGAGCTCGGAGATGAAGCGCTTGAGGTTCAGCGGCTCCTCGGCCGAGGAGACGTGCTCGGCGGAGACGACCGTGCCCTGGATGACCAGGATGTCCAGGCCGGCCTCGAGCGCGACGTCCACGTACCGCTGCACCTTCTGCGGCGTGAAGGAGCCGGCCGCGACCGCGCCCTGGTCCTTGATCTCGCGGATGCGCTGGGCGATCAGCTCGGGCTCGATGGGCTTGTCGTAGATCTCCTGGAGGCCGCGCGTGGCCTCGTCGGGCGGGAAGCCGGCGATGCGCTCGAGCTCGGCGTCCGGCTCCTCGTACCGGACCTGGATGCCCTCGAGGTTCAGCACCCCGAGCCCGCCGAGCCGGCCGATGATGCCGGCCGTGCGCGGGCTGACGACCCCGTCCATGGCGGAGGCCAGGAGCGGGTACTCGAACTCGAAGTGCCCGAGACGCCAGCTGAGGTCGACGTCGTGCGGGTCCCGCGTGCGCCGGCTCGGGACGATCGCGATCTCGTCGAGCCCGTAGGCCCGCCTGCCGCGCTTGCCCCGCCCGATCTCGATCTCCAACGATTGCCCCCCTCGTCAGCGCTCGGAGCGACCGGTCCAGAGGGAACGAAAAAGCCCGGGCAGGCGTTCGCCAGCCCGGGCTACTGGAAACGATCGCGATGAGCCGTGGTCACGTGCGTCTGAAGGTGAGGCTACCAGGCTGCGCGGACGGCCCGCAAACCCCGTCCGCGGCCCAGAATCCCGCGTCAAGCAGGGTTTTCAGTCGACCTTGACGACCTCCACCTGACGGGCGAAGGCCTCGACGTCGGCGAGGTCGAGCATGCCCGCCCCGAGCTTGCGCGTGTTCGCCGCGCCGCAGGCGACGGCCCGCCGCAGCGCCTCCTCCGGCTCCCGGCGCTGGTACCACGTCGCGACGAAGCCGGCGAGGAAGGCGTCGCCGGAGCCGACGGTGCTCACGCCGTCGGCTTGCGGATCGAGGCGCACGCGGTACGTGTGGCCGGAGCGGCCCCCGAAGCGGCCGATGCAGCCGTCGGGGACGTGGATCAGCGCGATGCCGGCGCCCATCCGCTCGAGGGCCTCGGCGCCGCCGACCAGGTCCGACTCGTCCTGGAACTCGTAGCCGACGATCTCCTCGGCCTCGCGGCCGTTCGGGCTGATGATGCCCGGTTCGGCGGCGAGCGCGGCCCTGAGCGGCGGCCCGGAGGTGTCGAGCGCCGTGACCACCTTCGCCTCGCGCAGGTGGCGGAGCATCGTCGCGTAGAAGTCCTCGGGGACGTCCGGAGGCAGCGACCCCGCGAGCACCACCAGGTCCGCGCCCTTGGAGAGGTAGTGGAGCTTGTCGAGCAGGAGCGCGAGCTCGTCCTCGCCGACGGACGGGCCCTGCTCGTTGATCTCCGTCTGGCCCCCGACCATCGGGTCGATGACCGCGGTCGAGGTGCGCGACTCCTCTCGGATGCGCACGAAGTCGTTGAGGATGCCCTCCGCGGTGAGCTCCTCGATGATCGTGGTGCCCGTGCGGCCGCCGGCCAGCCCGGTGGCGATGACCGGCTCCTCGAGGCGCTTGAGCGCGCGGGCCACGTTCACGCCCTTGCCGCCGGGGAGGGCGAGTGAGGCCGAGGCGCGGTGGCGATGGGCCATGCCGAAGCTCGGGACGGTCAGCGTGCGGTCCATGGCCGCGTTGAGCGTGACGGTGAGGATCACAGGAGCCGGTCCAGGCCGGCGTGGATCCGCTCGGCGAGGGTCGGCGCCGACGCGCCGCGCTCGGCCACGAGCGGCCGCCGCCCGACCACGCGGCCGTCCAGGCTGACGACCACCTCCCCCACCGGCTGCCCGGCGGTCACCGGCCCGACCAGCTCGCCCGGCGCGACGATCGTCTGGCGCATGCGCTCGCCCGAGCGCACGACGGCGACGAGCGGGCCCTTGACCGCGTAGCCCACGGTCACGCCGGGGCGGTCGCGCACGCGCCCCCGTGCGAGCACCTGCCCCTGGCGCAGCACGGTCACCCGGCTGAACCGGCTGAGGCCCCAGTCGAGCAGGCGCTTGCCGTCCCGGGCGCGGGCCGCCTCGGACGGCTCCCCGATCATCGCCGCGAAGAGCCCGACCCCGGAGGTCCGGCGGGCGGCGTGGGCCACCAGCGCGTAGCCGGCCCCGGCCGTGTGGCCGGTCTTGACCCCGTCCGCCTCCGGGTCGAGCGAGAGCAGCAGGTTCTCGTTGGTCAGTACCCGGCGCCCCCGGCCGAACGGCCCGGGGATCGTGGCCCGCTTGCGGCTGACGATCGCCCGGAACTCGGGGTGCTTCCACGCCGCCTCGGCCAGGCGCACCAGGTCGCGGACCGTCGAGTGGTGGCCCGGGCGGTCGAGGCCGTGCGGGGTCACGAACCGCGTCGAGCGCAGGCCGAGCTCGCGCGCCCGGCGGTTCATCATGGCGACGAACCGGGCCTGCGAGCCGCCGATCCGGTCGGCGAGCGTGATCGCCGCGTCGTTGCCGCTTGGCACGAGCAGGCCGACGAGCAGGTCGCGGATGCTGAGGCGCTCGCCGGCCACGAGGCCGGCGCTCGAGCCGCCGATGGCGGCGGCCTCGGGTGGGACCACGGCCGTCTGGTCCAAGGACGCGCGCTCCAGCGTGAGGAGCGCCGTCATCATCTTGGTCGTGCTGGCCATCGGCAGCACGGCGTCCGGGGCGCGGCGTGCGATCACGTCGCCGGTGGTGGGCTCCACGAGGATGTAGGAGCGCGCCGCGACGTCGGGCGGCGGGTCGGGGGCCGGCGCGGCGGCGGCCGCGCCCGTCACGCACAGCACCGCGACCCCCAGCGTGAGAAGGCCCG
The DNA here is from genome assembly GCA_035259345.1 of Miltoncostaeaceae bacterium. GTDB lineage: Bacteria > Actinomycetota > Thermoleophilia > Miltoncostaeales > Miltoncostaeaceae > DATFWK01. Next base: position 10,068 of record DATFWK010000091.1, read on the forward strand.
CACGGCGCATCGGCGGCCAATCTACAACCGGGGCCCGACGGTGGCCGCTGGGCCGGGTCGGCGGGGCCGGCGCCGCCGGATCCGCCCTCAGGCGCCCTCCCACACGGCCCAGACCCGCTCCCTGAGCTCCTCGGCTGCGACGGCTGGGTCCGGCGCCGTCATGATCGACCGGCTCGCAGCGACGAGCGCCCCGGCGGCCCGGCCCCCGAAGGCGGCGCCGAGATCCTCCGGGCGCCCACCCTGGGCGCCGACGCCCGGCAGCAGGAACGGCTGGTCCGGCATCGCCTCCCGCAGCGCGTCCAGTCGGCCGGGGACGGTCGCCCCGACGACCGCGCCCACCGACGAGAGGCCGCTCGAGCCCAGGAGCGGCGCGCCCCAGCGCGCGACCAGCTCGGCAAGCGCCTCGTGCCAGAGCCGCCCGTCGGCCAGCGGGAGATCCTGGAGGTCCTCGGCGCCGGGGTTCGAGGTCCGAACGAGGACGAAGAGGCCCCGCCCCTCGGCGCCCGCCCGTTCGAGGAAGGGCGCCATGGCGTCCCCGCCCAGCATCGGGTTGACCGTCATCGCGTCGAACGGCTCGCGCAGGAGCGCCTCCGCGTACGCGCGGCTGGTGGCGTCGATGTCCCCGCGCTTGGCGTCGGCGATCACGACGAGCTCGGCCTCGGCGGCGGCGGCGGCGACCCGCTCGAGCGCCGACCACCCCTCCGCGCCGTGACGCTCGAAGCAGGCGACCTGGAGCTTGGCCGCGACGCACGACGGCCCTGCCGCCGCGATCAGGCGCCCGCAGAGCTCCTCGGCGCCGTCGGCCCCCGGGGCCAGCTCCGGGTCCGGGTCGAGGCCGAGCACCACCTGGCTCCGGCGCGCCGCGACGCTCGCGGCGAGGCGGTCGGCGAACGGGATCACAGGAGCGCCTTGATGACCGGGAGCGTCAGCGTGCAGAGGACCGTCGTCGTGACGATCGCGCCGGCGATCACGTCGGTCCGCAAGCGGTACCAGCCGCCGATCACGAGCGACATCATCGCGGTGGGCATGGCCGCCATCAGCACGACGGTCCGCATCACGTCCCCGCTGAAGCCGAGCGCAAGGGCCGCGCCCAGGCCGATCACCGGGCCGAGCGCGAGGCGTGCCACCGTCGCGAAGCCGACCGGGTGGCGGGCCCGCATCACGTCGCCGGGGTCGAGCATCAGCCCGGCGTACAGCAGCACGAGCGGCAGGACGGCGGCCGCCATGATCTCGAGCGGCCTGTCGATCACCGCCGGCAGGTCGGTCACGCCCAGCCCGTTCAGCGCCAGGCCGATCGCGAGCGCCCAGGTCGGCGGCAGCAGGAAGTTGCGGGAGAGGCGCCCCCACTCGATGCGCCGGTCCTCCGACCCGCCCTCGCCGAAGAGGTTCGCCAGGGCGACCGTCGAGGTCCAGGTCAGGACCGTGGTGCAGAACGTGTCGTACATGATCGCGGCCGGGACCGAGAGCCCGCTCCCGGAGGCGGCGATCAGCGGGATGCCGAAGAAGCCCGTGTTCCCCACCGCCGTCGCGACCGCGAGCGCGCCCGTCCCCGGCCGGTCGAGCCGCAGCAGCCGGGAGCCGGCGAACGCCGTGCCGAGCAGCACGCCGTAGACGAGGTACCCCGCGATGGGGACCAGGATCAGCGAGGCGTCCAGCGTGGCGCCGACCATCTCCCGCAGCACCAGGCAGGGCATCGCGAAGTACAAGACGATGTTCACCATCGCGACGCCGTCCTTGGGCCGCAGCAGCCCGGTCCGCCGCGCGACCGCGCCGAGCAGGATGATGAACAGCGCCCCGACTGCGGTGGCTGTCACGCCGCGGGGCTCGTCCCGATGGCGTGGGTGGCGTCGCCGGAGCGGGCGCCGCCCGCGAGCTCGCCCGTCGGCGCCGGGGTGAGCGCCGCGGCGACGATCACGAGCGCGAACGCGGCGATCCTGAGCACGACCCCCAGGGCGTCGCCGGGAAGCGGCTCGCGGAAGACCACGGGCCCCGCGGCGATCGTCACCACGTTGGCCGCGGCTGCGGTGATCGCGATCACCGCCACCACAGGGCCGATCTGGAGGCTCCGCGCCGAGACCGTGAGCCCGGCGAGCGACGCGACCAGGATCACGAGCGCCAGCGGGTGCGCGAGCACCACGGCGGGCCCGTCGCCCAGGCGCCCGCTGAGCGCCTTGATGCTGACGTCCGAGGCGCCCCAGGCCAGGCCGGCAGCCGCCCCCAGCAGCACGCCCTCGTGCGCCAGCCCGCGCGAGAGCGCCGCGACCACCAGGGCGCCGGCGGCCGCGACGCCGACGTAGACGGCCAGCGTCGCCGCGGAGTACGACGCGTGGGCCGAGTCGGCCGTGCCCTCCAGCGTCGCGCCGAGGAAGGCCAGGCCGAGCGCGGTGAGGCCCACGCCGATCCACTCCCGCCGGGTGACGCGGTGGCCGAACACGCGGTCGGCGACCACGGTCAGCAGCACCAGGCCGCCGGCGATCACGCACTGGACGAGCGAGATCGGCGCAAGCGAGAGCGCGGCGACGTGGAGGCCCCAGGACCCGATCGCGACCAGGAGCCCGAGGCAGTACCAGCGCGAGCGGAAGAGCAGGAGCGACGTGCGGACCGGGTGCCGCCACTCGACCTGCGGCGACTCCGCCGCGCCGCGGTGCTTGTAGAGGAACCCGACGATGGACGTCAGCGCCGTGAGCACGGCCAGCGCGACGCCGACCGCGACGGTCGGGCTCACGTGCGCTCGCCGCGCAGGCGGCGGGTGGTCATGCGGGCGGACGGGCGCACGACCCGATGATCGCACGAGGGCGCGCGCCGGGGCGTGGGCCCGAAATGCGCGCGGGGGCCCCGTGGGGCCCCCGCCGATGGGACGCACGAAGCGACCCGCACCTACATCATCCCGCCGCCCATGTTCGGCATGGCGGGCGCGCCGTCCTTCTCAGGCAGGTCGGCCACCACGCACTCGGTGGTGATGATGTTCTTGGCGATGGAGGCCGCGTTCTGAAGGGCAGAGCGGGTCACCATGGCCGGGTCGATGATGCCGGCCTTGACCAGGTCGACGTACTCGCCGGTCTCGACGTTGAGGCCCATGC
>DATFWK010000092.1:0-19323 GCA_035259345.1 Miltoncostaeaceae bacterium
GCCTCCCGCCACGCCCGGGCCGCGAGCTGGCCCCCGGTCAGGATCACCAGCAGGGCGAACAGGATCGTGAGCGTCCGCCCGGGCGTGACGTCCGCGACCAGGGCGCCCGCCACCGCGGTGGCGGCCGAGGCGGCGCCCATGGTGACCGCGTCGCGCCAGCGCACCATCCCGGCCTGGTGCTGGCGCCACGAGCCGATCAGCGCGACGGGGATGATCGCCAGCAGGGAGGTGGCCTCCGCGTGCACCTGCGGCAGCCCGATGATCAGGGCCAGGGCCGGGACGAAGAGGACGCCGCCGCCGACGCCGAAGAGCCCTGCGAGGAGGCCCGCGCCGATGCCGATCGCGGCGACGCCGACCGCGTCGGCGACGTGGAGCGACGGCACGGTCGAGCGCCCGCCCGGCTCGACGATCAGCCAGATCCCCACGGCAACGAGCACCGCGGCGAAGGCCAGGGTGAGCTGGCGCGAGGACACGCGCTCCTTGACCCAGAGCCCGCCGAGCAGCCCGAGCACCGCCGGGATGCCGATGAGGAGCGCGTAGCCCCACTCGACGTTGCCGAGCGCGCCGTGGCTGATCACGCCCACGACGGACGTGAAGATGATCGTCGCCAGGGAGGTCGCCGTCGCGACCTTGGCGTCCATCGCGACGAGCGTGATGAGGAGCGGCACCATCACGATGCCGCCGCCGACGCCGAAGAGCGCGGAGAAGAACCCGGCCAGCAGGCCGATGCCCACGAGCGTGAGCGTGCGGTGGCTCGTGAGCGCGCCGGCGATGTTAGCGTCGGAGCCCATGGCCCTCGCCCCCGAGGTGGCCGCGCTGCTCGCGCCGCTGCGCGACCGGCCGGCCGGCAGCGCCCTGTTCCTGGACTACGACGGCACCCTCGCCCCCATCGTCGAGCACCCCGCCGAGGCACGGCTGCTCGACGGGACCGCGCCGCTCCTCGAGGAGCTCGCGGGCAGGCTGGCCCTGGTCGGCTTCGTGAGCGGACGGGCGCTGGCCCAGCTCGAGACGATGGTCGGCATCCAGGGCCTCGCGTACTCCGGGAATCACGGCATGGAGCTCCACCGCCGCGGCGAGGAGGCGGGCCTGGCGGACGAGGCCGCCGCCCAGATGCCGGCCATCCATCGCTTCGTCCAGGCCTGGCCGCCGGAGCGGCTCGCTGCAAACGGCGTCTGGCTCGAGGACAAGGGCCCGACGCTCACGTTCCACTACCGCGGCGCCGCCGACCCGGACTCGGCGCGGGCATTCCTCGAGACGCTCGTGCGGCCGGTCGCGGAGGGCGTCGGCCTGGTCGCGCTGCCGGGGCGGATGACGCTCGAGATCAGGCCGCACGTCGCGCTCGACAAGGGGACGGCCGTCCGGGCCCTGCTCGAGGGCAGCGGCCTTCGCATCGCCGCGCACATCGGGGACGACCGCACGGACGTCCACGCCTGGCGGGCGCTGCGGGCCCTTCGGAGCGAGGGGGCGCTCGACCACGCAGTCGCGATCGGCGTGGAGAGCCCCGAGCTGCCCGAGGACGTCCGGCGCGCCGCCGACGCGCTCGTGCAGGGGCCGGCCGGGGTCCGGGAAGCGCTCGAGTTCCTGGCCGGTCACCCCGCCGCCTGAGCCGCCCGGAGGGCCGCGAGCTCCGCGAAGGGCCGTGTGTTGGCGATGTCCGCCGCCCGCGCGCCGGCGCGGCGGGCGACCGTGATCCCGAACCGCCGGAAGGCCAGCTCCGCCGGCGAGTGCGCGTCGGAGCCGATGACGAGCATCACCCCGGCCGCGATCGCCTGCCGGGCGAGGTGGTCCGGGAGGTCGAGGCGGCGCGGCTGCGAGTTGATCTCCAGGCAGGTGCCGGTGGCCGCGGCCCGATCGAGCACGCGCTCGACGTCGAACCGCGAGCCGGTGCGGCGCCCGAGCATGCGTCCGGTCGGATGCCCGATCGCGTCGACGTGCGGGCTCTCGATGGCCGCCAGCAGGCGCGCCGTGATGCGCTCGGAGCCCTGGGAGAGGCCCGAGTGCAGGCTGGCCGTCACCCAGTCGAACTCGGCCAGGAAGTCGTCCTCGAAGTCGAGCACCCCGTCGGCGAGGATGTCGACCTCGCACGCGCGCAGGATCTGCGGGCCCTCGCCACGCGCGTTCAGCTCGTCGATGCGCTCCCACTGCCGGCGCACCCGCTCCTCGTCGAGCCCGCCGGCCATGGCGAGGCTCTTGCTGTGGTCGCTGACCGCGACGTACTCCAGGCCGAGCCGGCCCGCGGCCGCGACCATCTGGTCGAGGGTGGCGCGGCCGTCGCTCCAGTCCGTGTGCATGTGCAGCTCGCCGCGCAGGTCCTCCTCGGTGACGAGCGTGGGCAGCGCGCCGGCCGCCGCGACCGCGATCTCGCCGGTGTCCTCCCGCAGCTCCGGCGGAATCCAGGGGAGATCGAGCGTCCCGTAGACGTCCTCCTCGGTGGGCGAGCGGTGGAGCGTGCCGTCCGGCATCTGGATCCCGAGCTCCGACATCGACATCCCCCGCCGCACGGCGATCTCGCGCAGGCGGATGTTGTGCGCGGCCGAGCCGGTCGCGTGCTGGAGCAGGTTCCCGAACGACTCCGGCGGGCCGGCCTTGAGCTCCACCCGGATGCCGGCGTGGGTCTCGACCGCGGCGGATGTCGGCCCCTGGGCGAGCGCCGCCCTCGTCATCGGGTGCTCCGCAAGTGCCGGCCCGACGACGGCTGCGTCCGCCGCCGCCGCGACGAGGTCGATGTCGCCGATGTCGGGCAGGCCGCGCCGGACGCTGCCGGCCACCTCGACCCGCGACACCCCGGGGACGGCCGCAAGGTCGGCGGCCAGCGCCTCGGCGATCTCGGTGGCCCGGCCGAGGCTCATTCGGGTGCGCTCGGGCGGCCCGGCGCCGGACTCGAGCTGCGCGACGACGCGCTCGGCGCTGCGGGGCCCGAAGCCGGAGACGTCCTTCAGCCGCCCCTCTGCCGCGACGGCCCGCAGGTCGTCGAGGTCCCGCACGCCACGCTCGCTCCACAGCGCCCGCGCACGCCTGGGCCCGATGCCGTCGATCCGGGCAACGGTGGCGAGGCCCTCCGGCACCCGCTCGCGCAGCCGCGCCAGCGCCGCGATGTCGCCGGTCGTCGCCAACTCGACGATCTTCGCCTGGAGCGTCGCCCCGATATCCGGCAGATCGACCGCACGGCCGGCCAGGGCCATCTCCGCGACCGACTGGGAGGCGCTCCTGACCCGCACGGCGCCCCTCCGGTAGGCGAGCACGCGATGGCGCACCGCATCGCCCTCGATCTCGAGCAGGTCGCCGAGCAGCTCGAGGCGGTCGGCGATCTCGCCGTTGGTCGGAAGATCTGGTTCGCGCGGCTTCGCCATCGTGGAGATTATTGCCCTCGCTCCGCCGAGCCGGTCTCCTTCCGCCGAAATAAGCTCGTAAATCATGTTGCAGGTGTGCTCGCGGACGTACGTGCCCATGCACCTCCGAGGTAGAATCCATCGCCCCGCGAGGTTTCGGCGGGCACCGTGCGCGAGAAGGGTGAGGGAGTATGGGCTCTGGTCTGAAGCGCGGCGGCTGGGTCGTTGTCGGCGTCGGGGCGCTGGCGCTGGTGTCGGGGAGCGCCTTCGCGGCCACCGAGTACATGAACCGCGCCCAGATCGAGTCGACGTCGCCCGCGAGCGGCGCCGCGGTGCCGACCCGAACGCCCGTCATCGCGATCGACCCGTCGAACGCGTCCGGGCTCCAGGACCTGACGGTGACCGTCGACGGGCGCGAGCGCACGGGCCTCGTCCGGCGGGATGCCAACGGGCGACTCGTGCTCGCCCCGGGCCGACTCGGTGAGGGGCCGCACGCGGTGACCGTGCGTTTCGGCACGCGGAACCTCTTCTCGCGCACCGTGACGCGTAGCTGGCGCTTCACCGTCGACACGACGCTCCCGCGGCTCGACGTCGCGAGCCCGAAGCCGGCCGCCGCGGTGAACACGCGGCGGATGACCATGACCGGCGTGAGCGAGCGCGGCGCAGCCGTGACGGTGTCGACGCGCCGCACGACGGCGGCCACCACGGCCGGGCGCGGCGGGCGCTGGCGGCTTGCCGTCCGGCTCCCTGAGGGCACGAGCCACGTGCGCATCGTCGCCCGCGACGCGGCCGGCAACGCCACGATCGCCACCAGGGACGTGCTCGTGGACACGCGGCCGCCGACGCTGCGGATGCTGAAGCCGGGCCAGAAGACGACGCTCAAGACGACCGACGAGCCGCTCTTCTACGGCGTCGTCGGGGGTGACGACCCCTCGACGGTGACCGTCGGAGCGACCGTCAACGGCTACCGGGTCACCCCGGTGCGCGGCCTGAACGACGCGGGCAGCCCGTCCGTGACCTTCACCGGCAGCCGGTTCGCGATGAGCGCCGGCCAGCTGCCGCAGGGCTTGGACCACGTCGTGGTTTGGGTCCGCGACCGCGCCGGCAACCTGGACCAGCGGCGGATGACCGTGATGGTGGACAGCACCGACGAGTTCGGCAGCAAGAACATGGTCCGCGGCGCGCGCGGGGCAGACGTGACGGCGCTCCAGCAGCGCCTGGCCCAGCACCACTACTACACCAAGCGGGTCCCGAGCGGGGTCTACGACACGCGCACCGTCGCCGCCGTCGTCAAGTACCAGGCGGCGCACCACCTGCGCCGCGACGGGCAGCTCGGCGGGCGGACGCGCGAGAACCTCGTCGGCAAGATCGTCGTGACGCTGAGCCAGTTCCGGGTGCAGCTGATCCGCGACGGCAACGTCGTCATGTCGTTCCCGGTCGCCATCGGCCAGTCGGCGTTCCCGACGCCGACGGGCAACTACCAGGTCGTCAACAAGCAGAAGGACCCGACCTGGCGGCCGCCGCCCGGCTCGAGCTGGGCGAAGGGCCTCGGCCCCATCCCGCCCGGCCCGGGCAACCCGCTCGGCACGCGCTGGATCGGCACGTCCGCGCCGTTCGTGGGCATTCACGGCACCCCGGCCGACTGGTCGGTCGGCACGCGCGCCAGCCACGGCTGCATCCGCATGCACATCCCGGACGTGGAGAAGCTCTACGACCAGGTGAGCGTCGGGATGCCGGTCCAGATCCGGGCGTGAGCCCGGCGCTCGAGCTCAGCGACGACGACTGGCAGACGCGGGTCCTCGACGCCGGCGAGCCGGTGGTCGTCGACTTCTGGGCGCCCTGGTGCGTGCCGTGCCGGAAGGTCCATCCGATGGTGGAGGAGATCGGCGACCGCTACGCCGGCCGGGTCGTGGTGGCCAAGCTCAACATCGACGACAACCCCCGCTCGGCGGCCCTCTACGACGTGCTGTCGCTGCCGACCGTGATGGTGTTCCGCGGCGGGGCGCCGGTCGCACGGCTCGCGGGCTCGATCAAGCGCGACCGCCTCGAGGAGGCCGTCGCGGGCGCCCTCGCGTAGGCTGCCCTCGTGGCGCTCTACTTCGGCATCGGGTACTGCCAGCCGTTCGCGGACATGTCGACGGACGACGTCGAGGGCTTCCCGGGCGTCGAGATCGTGCGCGCGGACGGGACCATCGTCGGGCTGCGCATGGAGGACGCCCGCACCGTGCTGCGCCTGCCCGAGCTGATCGACCTGCTCGACCTGGACGCGGAGCGCATCTGGGCACGGCTCAAGGCGGACGACGACGTGCTCGTCGGGCGCAGGCAGGCGACCTGGGGCGGGGGCGGGGCCTGAGCTAGCCGGCCGCCGGGGCGATGCTGATCGCCAGCGGCTCTCCGTCGAGGATCGCGTCGCTTCGGCCGGCCGCGGCGAACGGCGTGCCGTGGCCCACGGTGACGGCGACCGCGAGCGTCTCGCCGGCGATCTCGCCGCCGTGCCGCTCGACGGCGTCGCGCACGGCGCCGGAGCCGTCCACGTGCAGGCGGATGCGCTCGTCCACGCGCAGGCCCGCCTCGCGCCGGGCGGCCTGCACGGCGTGGACGATCTCCCGGGCCAGGCCCTCCCGGCGGAGCTCCGGCGTCACCTCGACGGCGATGCCCACCGCGACGCGGCCCTCCTGCGCGACCGCGTAGCGCGCGGCCGGGCGGACCTCGCGCAGGAGGTCCTCGGCACCGAGCGCCTCCTCGCGCCCGTCCACGGCGATCGCGACCGCGCCGCCTGCGTCCAGCGTGCGGACGGCCTCCGAGGGGTCGAGCGCGGCCACCGCCGCCGCCACGGCCGGCATCTCCCGCCCGAACCTGGGCCCGAGCGTGCGGTAGTTCGGCTTGACCGCGACCTCCACGAGCTCCCCTGGGTCGGTGACGAAGCGGACGGACTTGACGTTCAGCTCGTCCGCCACCATCCCGGCGAGGGGCCCCATGGCCTCGGCCTCCTGCGGCGAGCAGGCGACGACCGCCTCGGGCAGCGGCTGCCGCACCCTGACGCCGGACTCCTTCCGCGCCGCCCGGCCGAGCGACACCGCCTCGCGCACCGAGGCCATCGCCGCCTCGAGCGCGAGGTCCCGGCGCCCGCCGGCCTCGGGCCAGTCGGCGAGGTGCACGCTCTCGGGCGCCGCGGGGTCGTGGGCGGCGACGAGGTTCCCGTGGAGCTCCTCGGCCACGAACGGGCAGAACGGCGCGATCAGAAGGGCGATGGTGGCGAGGCACTCGTGCAGCGTCGCGAACGCCGCCCTGCGGTGGGCGGCCTCGGCGCGGCCCTCCCAGAAGCGCCGCCGGCCGGTGCGGACGTACCAGAGCGACAGGTCGTCCACGAGCGCGGCGATCGCCCGGCCGGCGCCCGCGGCGTCATAGCCCTCGAGGCCCTCGGACACCCTGGCGGTCGTCGCGTCGAGCCTGGAGAGGATCCAGCGGTCCGTCGCCGGGCGCTCCGGCGGCGGCGGGTCGCCGCCTTCCGGCGCCCATCCGTCCGGCAGCGCCGCGTACGTCACGAAGAACGCGTAGGTGTTCCAGAGCGTGAGCAGGAAGCGCATCGCCTCGTCGATCGCGGCGAAGCTGAACCGGAACGACTCGCCCGCCGCCTGCGCGGTCAGCAGGTACCAACGGAAGGGGTCCGCGCCGCTCCGGTCGAGCACCTCCCACGGCTCGATCGTGTTGCCGCGCGACTTGCTCATCTTCTGGCCCTCGGCGTCGAGGATGAGCCCGAGGCAGACGCAGTGCCGGTACGCGGTCTCGTCGAAGAGCATCGTCGCCTCGGCGAGCAGCGAGTAGAACCAGCCGCGCGTCTGGTCCTGTGCCTCGCAGATGTAGTCCGCGGGGAACCTGCCGTCGAGCACCTCCTCGCCCGCGAACGGGTAGTGGTGCTGGGCGAACGGCATCGCGCCGCTGTCGTACCAGACGTCGATGACCTCGGGCACGCGCCGCATCGTGCCCTCGCAGTCCGGGCACGCGAGCGTGATCTCGTCCACGTGGGGCCGGTGCGGGTCGAAGTCCGCCGCGAGGGGCGCCTCGGCCCGCTCCCGCAGGCGGGCGAACGAGCCGACCGCCTCCACCCGCTCGCAGCCCTCGCAGCGCCAGAGCGGCAGCGGCGTGCCCCAGTAGCGCTCCCGGGAGATCGCCCAGTCCACGTTGCCCTCGAGCCACTTCCCGAAGCGCCCGTCGCGCACGTGCTCCGGGTACCAGTTGATGCGGGCGTTGAGGTCGAGCATGCGGTCGCGGACGGCCGTCGTGCGGATGTACCAGGACGGCTTCGCGTAGTAGAGGAGCGGCGTCCCGCACCGCCAGCAGTGGGGGTAGGCGTGCAGGTGCGTGCCTGCCCTCAGGAGGCGCCCGCGCCGCTCGAGGTCCGCGACGAGGCCCGGGTCGGCGTCCTTGACGAACGTGCCGGCGAAGCCCTGGATGCGCTCCGTGAACCGGCCCTGGCGGTCCACCGGGTTCGGCGCGTCCAGGTCGTTGTCGCGGGCGACCTGGAGGTCGTCCTCGCCGAACGCCGGGGCGATGTGGACGATGCCCGTGCCGTCCTCCGTGGTGACGAAGCCGGCGGACACGACCCGGTGCGCGCCCGGGACGAACGGGAACGGCGGCTCGTACGTGCGCCCGACCAGCTCCGCCGCCGGCAGGGACGCCACGACCCTCGCGTCCGGGCCCAGCACCGGCTCGAGCAATGCCTCGGCCAGGATGAAGCGCCGGCCGTCGAGCTCGGCCTCGACGTAGGCGACGTCCGGGTTGACGGCGGCCGCCTGGTTGGCCGGCAGCGTCCACGGGGTGGTGGTCCAGACGAGCAGCGACGTCCCCGGGGCGTCCGTCAGCGGGAGGGTGACGTAGACGGAGGGGTCCTCGACGTCCTCCCAGCCGAGCGCCACCTCGTGGCTCGAGAGTGCCGTGCCGCAGCGCGGGCAGTACGGCACGACCTTGTCGGCCTCGTAGATCAACCCGCGCTCGTGGAGGGTGGCGAGGCTCCACCAGACGCTCTCGATGTAGCCCGTGTCCATCGTGCGGTAGGCGTCGTCCGTGTCCACCCAGAAGCCGATGCGCTCGGTCAGGCGGGCCCACTCGCCGAGGTAGCTGAGGACGGACGCCCGGCAGCGCGCGTTGAACTCCGCGACACCGAACGCCTCGATCTCCGGCTTGCCGGAGATGCCGAGCTCCCGCTCGACCTCGAGCTCGACCGGGAGGCCGTGGCAGTCCCAGCCGCCTTTCCGGGGCACGTAGCGCCCGCGCATCGTCCGGAAGCGCGGGAACACGTCCTTCCAGACGCGCGAGAGGACGTGGTGGGAGCCAGGGCGACCGTTGGCCGTTGGCGGCCCCTCGTAGAACACCCAGGGCTCGCCGCCCTCGCGCAGGGCCAGGCTCTTCGGGAAGATCGCGCGCTCGCGCCAGAACGCCAGCACGCGGTCCTCCATCTGCAGCCACTCCGACCCCGGGGGGACGGGGCGATAGCTCATGCGGCGTCGCGCGCCATCGACTCCAGCGCGCGCCGGACGTCGTGGAAGTCCTCGAAGGGGAGGAAGGGGACGTCGCGCTCGCGCAGGTGCTCGGCGAGGCCGTCGCGGGCGAAGGCGATGTCGGCCATGCCGATCACGCACCGGTCCGAGATGCCGTCGCCGAGGTAGACCAGGCGCTCGCCGCGCAGGCGGCGCTCGATCTCGTACCGCTTGCACCGGCGCCCGCAGAGGCCGCAGCGCTCGCCGCGCTCGCTCCAGACAAGTCGAGTGCCGTCCGGCGAGAAGATCGCCTCGTGAGAGGCGACGTCGAGGCGCCCGAGCCCCGCCTCGCCCAGCACCTCGTCGATCACCGTGCGAAAGCCGTTCGAGACCACGACGACCCGGTGGCCGGCGGCCTCGCTCCATGCGACCAGCTCGGCGAAGCCGGCGCGGATCGGCGCCCGCTCGCGCACGGCCTCGAGCACCTGCTCGCGCGTGGCGCGCACGCCCCGGAACTCCTGCTCCATCGCCTCTTCGATCGTGATCTCGCCGGCCCTGAGGCGCGGCTCGAGCGCGGTCCAGACGTCCCGGGTCCCGAAGGCCTCGACGATCACGTGGAGCGTGTCGCGACGCGTGATCGTCCCGTCGAAGTCACAGGCGATCAGCAGGGCTCGCACGGGACCGCAAGCTTACCTGCCGTCCCGGCCCCCCGGCCGCGTGGTGGTCAGACCCGCGAGGCGCGCACGCGTCGCGCGGGGCCGCCGGAGAGCGGCACCACCCACGGCTCGTACGTCGAGACCACGCCCCGCCGGCGCACGTGGAGGTACCGGACGGAGCTGCCGCTGGAGCTGAAGCGGGCGCCCACGTCGGCGCCGCTCGCGCGCGTCAGGCGGCGGAGGCCGGTCCCGTCGGCGTGAACCAGCCAGATGTCCTGGGAGCCGGCCGGGCCGCGCTGGAACACCACGAGCCGCCCGTCCGGGGAGACGGAGGGCGACGTGTCGACACCCGCGAAGACCGTCAGGCGCCGCGCCGGGCCGCCGTGCGTCGGCGCGAGATAGACCTCCGGGTTCCCGTCGCGCATGCTGACGTACGCCACCTCGGACCCGTCGCCGGAAAGGCTCGGGTCGTCGTCGAACCCCCCGTCAGCCGTGATGCGCGTCTGGTCGCTGCCGTCGATCGCCATCACGTAGATCTCCTGGTTGCCGTCGCGCGTGCTGACGAAGGCGAGGTGGCCGCCGTCGGCCGACCAGGCCGGCTCCATGTCGGTGCCGGGCGCGTCGGTCAGTCGGACGATGTCGCGGCCGCTCAGGCTCATGACGTAGACGTCCACGTTGTCGTCGTTGCCGAGGCCAGCGAACGCGACGCGCGTCCCGTCCGGGGAGAAGGCGATCGCGGCGTCCTCGCCGAAGCGGAGCTTCGGCGGCACCGGCAGGATCGCGACGGCCGTGGCGCTGAGGGCGAGCGCGCCCAGCGCAGTCCCGGCGACGAGGAGGCGAGCCCGTCCCATGGGGGGCAACCCTGCCCCCCGGGCCCCGTCAGGTCAAGCAGGGGACGGCGACCCGGTCCGACTAGATTCCGGCGCCATGGACGCCCCACGAGCGGTCTTCATCCACGGCGCCGGCGCCGGCCCTGGCGTCTGGTCGCGTCAGGAGCCCCGGTTCGAGGGCGCTGCCAGCCTCGCGCTCCCGGGCCACCCACTCGGCGATCCGGCGCGATCGGTCGAGGCCGCGGCGGAGTGGGTCGCCGGGGCGCTCGCGGAGATCGAGGGGCCGCGGGTGCTCGTGGGCCACTCCCTCGGCGCGGCCATCGCGCTCGAGACGGCGATCGCCCGGCCCGACGCGGTGGCCGGGCTGGTGACGATCGGCGGCGGGGCCCGGCTGCCGGTGGACCCGCGCCTGATCGAGGGAGCCCGAACGGACTTCCCCGCGACCGTCCGCAGGATGGCGGCGGCGAGCTTCATGGACGGCGAGGGCCCGGTGGTGGACGAGCTCGCCGCCAGCATGACGGAGAGCGGCCCGGACACGCTCCTCGCGGACCTCGAGGCCTGCGCGGCCTTCGATGTGCGCGAGCGCCTCGGCGCGGTGCGGGTGCCGGTGCTCGTCGTCGTCGGCGGGGCGGACCGCATGACGCCTCCCGGCCTCAGCGAGGAGCTCGCGCGCGGCCTTCCGCAGGCGGCCATGATCGTCGTGCCCGAGGCCGGTCACATGGTGATGAGCGAGCAGGCCGGCGCCGTCGACCTGCTGATCGCGGCGCAGCTCGCGCGGCACGAGGCGTCCGGCGCCGGATGAGGGTCGCGCTGATCGTCAACCCGGTGGCGACGAGGTCCGGGAGGACGCTCCGGGCGGAGGCCACCGAGCTGCTCGCGCAGCACGGGCTCGCCGAGGTCCTGGTCACCCGCGCCTCGGGCGAGGCGGCGGCCCTGGCCGCGCTGGCGGCCGGCAGCGGCGTCGACCTGGTCGTCGCGCTCGGCGGCGACGGCACCGTGGCGGACGCGGCCGGGGCCCTGGTGGACGGACCGGTGGCGCTCGCGCCGATCCCGGCCGGGAGCACCAACGTGTTCGCGCGCGCGCTGGGCTGGCCCTCGTCGCCCCGGCGTGCGCTGGCCGCGCTGGAGGCCGCGCTGGAGCGGCCGCACCGTCGCACCCTGATCCTCGGCAGGCTCGAGGCCGGCGAGCACCGCCGCGTCTTCTGCGTCAACGCGGGGATCGGGCTCGACGCCGAGACGGTCCACCTGGTCGAGGCGCGCCCCGCGCTGAAGCGGGCGCTGCGGCAGGGCGGCTTCGCGCTGGCGACGGTGGCCGCGACCGGGCGCACGGCGCGGCACCCCAACCGGCTTGCCGTGTCGGTCGACGGCGAGGGCCCGCAGTGGCTCGTGAGCCTGGCCGCCGCCTGCGGGCGGCCGTACGCCTACCTCGGGCGGCGACCGCTCGACCTCGTACCCGGCGCGGGCTTCGACGGCACGCTCGCGTGGACGGGCCTCCGGACCGCGCGCGCCACGACGGTGGCCCGGGTGGTCGGCGGGGCGCTCGCCGGGGGCCGGCACATCGACAGCCCCGCGGTAGCCCACGGCGTCGCGGCGCGCTCGATCCTCGTCCGGGCCGAGCATCCCGCGCCGCTCCAGGCGGACGGCGAGGCGCTCGGCTGGCACTCGGGGGTCCTCCTCGCCCCGGGCCCCACGCTCGCGACGCTGGCGCCGCCGCGGCTCAAGTGAGGGCAGCGGGATGCCGATGTGCCTGGTGTCCGGCCCCTCCCACGGACCTCCGAAGGAGCCTCCCATGTCCCGGCCCGACCCCACCGTCGAGCTCAAGGCCCTCACCGCTCTCGCGCTCGACCTCACCCGTGTCGACCCGGAGCGGCGCCCGGGCGCGGAGCTGTGCCGCTGGCACGCGGAGCTGGCCGAGGTGATCGGGGAGACGGCGCTGCCGGTGCGGACCAACCGTGAGCTCCTGCGCGAGGCCGTGCGCCTCACGCGCCTGCGCCGCGCGGCCGAGGCCGCGGCCGACCCGGTCCGCGCCTCCTAGCGCTAGCTAGCCCTCGCGCGGGCTCGCCGGCTCCGGCGTCCCGGGCTCGGCGGCGGGCGCCGGCGGCGGCGGCGACACCGGCGCGCCGGTCGAGAGCTCGACACGCCCGGCGGCGATCGCCCCCGGATCGCCCACGGCGAACTCGCGATGGGCGCCGAGGCGGCGGAACCGCTCACGGCGCTGACGCACCCGCTCGGCGCGGGGCAGGGCCCGGAGCTCCCGCAGTGCGCGCTGCAGGTAGGTGTCGAGCAGGGCCGCCGCCGCGTCGGCGTCGCGGTGGGCGCCCCCGGGCGGCTCCGGGATCACCGCGTCGACGATGCCCCAGCGGTAGCAGTTGCTTGCCGTCGGGCGGAAGGCGCCGGCCGCCAGCCGGGCCTTGCTCGCATCGCGCCAGAGGATCGCCGCGCCGCCCTCCGGCGAGATCACCGAGTAGGTCGAGTTGGCCATCATCAGCACCCGGTCGGCCACACCGAGCGCCAGCGCGCCCCCGGAGGACCCCTCGCCAACGATCACCGCCACCGTCGGCACAGGGGTGCGGACCATCGCCAGGATGCTCTTGGCGATCGCGCCGCCTTGGCCGCGCTGCTCGGCGCCGGCGCCCGGATAGGCGCCTGGGGTGTCGATCAGCGTGACGAGCGGGATGTCGAGCTTCTCCGCGAGCGCGATCACCCGCATGCCCTTGCGGTAGCCCTCCGGGCTCGGCATACCGAAGTTGCGGTACGTGCGCTCCTGGGTGTCGCGACCCTTCTGCTCGCCGATGATCGCGAGCGGCTCGTCGTGGTAGCGGCCGACGCCGGCCACGATCGCCGGGTCGTCGCCGTACGCCCGGTCGCCGTGCAGCTCCTCGAAGTCCGTGCAGAGGCGGGTGATGTAGTCGAGCGGGTACGGGCGGTCCGGGTGCCGGGCGAGCTGGATCGCCTCCCAGATCTCCGAGGTGTCCTCGGGCGCGTGCTGGAAGCGGTCGACGATGCGCCGGACGAAGCGCCCACCGCTGCTCGGACGGGGGTTCACTCGGACTTCCCGTTGCCCTTGGTCACGCGATCCACGATGCGCCGCGGGATCGCCGGGATCGCCTGCGCGACTCCCTGGGCGACGCGCGCCGCGCGGTCGGCCCCGTCCTGGGCCCATTGCAGCGGCAGGGGCTGCGCGCCCGACGCGTCCGGGCGCTCGAGGATCGCCATCAGGCGCCCCAGCCGCTCGGGCAGCTCCCTGCGGTCGACCACCGCGTCGACCTGGCCGTTATGGAGCTGGCTCTCGGCGAGGCCGAAGTCGGGCGGCAGCTTCTCCCGCGTCACCTGCTCGATCACGCGCGGGCCGGAGAACGCGATGAGCGCGCCCGGCTCGGCGTAGGTGACGTCCCCGAGGGCCGCGAAGGAGGCCCAAACGCCGCCGGTCGTGGGATGGGCGAGCACGACCACGATGGGAAGCCGCGCCTCGTTGACCGCCTCGAAGGCGACGATGGTCTTGGCCATCTGCATGAGGGCGAGCACCCCCTCCTGCATCCGGGCGCCGCCAGACGCCGTGACCACCAGCAGCGGCACGCCCCGCTCGACCGCCCGCTCGCACGCGCGCGCCACCTTCTCGCCGACCACCGAGCCCATGCTGCCGCCCATGAACCCGAAGTCCATGACGGCCGCGACGCACGGCTGGCCGCGGATCTCGAGGTCGGCGGTGACGACGGCCTCGCCCAGCCCGGTGTCCGCCTCGGCCTTGCGCACGCGCTGCGGGTACGGCGCGAGGTCGGTGAACTGGAGAGGGTCGGCGGCGCGCAATTCGGTCCAGAGCTCCCGCCAGCCGTCCTCGCCCGCGAGGTGGTCGAGCCGGTCCCGGGCCGAGATCGCGAAGTGGTAGCCGCACGCCGTGCACACGCGCGCGTTGCGCACCATCTCCTCGCCCCGGAAGTGGGTCTCGCAGCGCGGGCAGCTGCGGTCGTCGGCCTCGATCCGGCGTGGCCGCTCCGGGCGGTGGGCGAAACGCCGCAGCCGGTCGACCGTCACGTGGATCGGCTTACCGGACATCTCCGCGATTATGCGCCATCCTGGCGCGCGGTGTCGGCGGCCCGGGCCGCGAGCCAGTCCTCGACGCTCCGCCGGTAGGACGGCACCAGGTGCGCCTCGGCGCGGTGGTCGAGCACCAGGCGCGCCGCGTCCTCCGGCGGGTACCCGCGGAGCCGCAGCACCGCATAGGCGACCAGCACCGACCGGCGGCGGCCCCGCTGGCAGTGGATGAGCACGCGCGCGTCCGGGTCGTCGAGGGCGGCGGCGGCGAACTCGGCCGCCTCGGCCCAGAGCTCCGGGGGCTGGGCGCGCCCGTGATCCCACATCGGGGCGACCGCGACGTGGTCGGCCCCGAAGATCGCCCGCTCGGCCGCGAGGTCCCCGGAGAAGCGCGTCTGCGGCCCGGCGCGGCAGTTCACCACGTGGGTGACGCCCTCGGCGGCCGCGAGCTCCGGCAGCCCCCGCGGCGTGGGCACGCTGCCGACCGCGATGCGCTCGTCGCCGATCCACGTCAGCGGCCTGGTCCGGCGGCCCGGCCCGTAGACAGCGTTCGCGAGACGGAATCGGACCCACCGGCGGCGCCCGGGCGCCGGGCCGGCGGTCACAGGTCGGCGCGCGCCAGCGCGATCGTGGCGTTGTGCCCGCCGAAGCCGAACGCGTTCGAGAGCGCAAACCGCACATCCGCCTCGCGTGCGCGGTTCGCGACGTGGTCCACCCCCTCGCAGGCGGGATCCAGCGACTCAAGGTTGATCGTCGGGGGGATCGCGCCCTCCAGGATCGCCATGGCGGTGAGCGCCGCCTCCACGCCGCCGGCGGCGCCCAGACAGTGGCCGTGCATCGACTTCGTCGAGCTCACCGGCGTGCGGGCGGCGACCTCGGCGCCGAGCGCCAGCTGGAGGACCCGGACCTCGGCGGTGTCGCCCACGGGCGTCGAGGTGCCGTGCGCGTTCACGTAGTCGACGGCCTCGGGCGGGAGGCCCGCGTCCTCGAGCGCCATGCGCATGGCGTTGGCGGCCGGACGGCCGACCGGGTCCGGCTCGGTGAAGTGGTGGGCGTCCCCGCTCATGCCGTAGCCGGCGACCTCGCAGATGACCTCCGCGCCGCGCGCCACGGCGTGCTCGAGCGACTCGAGCACGAGCACCGCGCCCGCCTCGCCCATCACGAACCCGTCGCGGCCGGCGTCGAACGGCCGGCTGGCCCCGGCCGGGTCGTCGTTGCGCGTCGAGAGCGCCCTCATCGAGTTGAAGGCCGCGATGCCCATGCCCGTGACGCACGCGTCCGCGCCGCCGGCCAGCATCACGTCCGCCTGGCCGCGGCGGATGACCTCGGTCGCGTCGCCGATCGCGTGGTTCCCGGACGCGCACGCCGTGACGGGGCACGACAGCGGGCCCCGCAGCCCGAGCGTCATCGAGACCTGCGCCGACGCCATGTTGGCGATCATCATCGTGATGAAGAACGGCGACATGCGGTCCGGCCCGCGCTCGTGGTAGACCAGCGCCTGCTCCTGGAAGGTCTGGAGCCCCCCGACGCCGCTTCCGATCATGGCGCCGACGCGGTCGCTGCCGCCGTTCAGCTCGATCGCGGCGTCCTCGACGGCCAGGAGCGCGCCGGCGACGGCGAGCTGCGCGAACCGGTCCATCCGCCGGGCGGCCTTGCGGTCGACGTAGTCCGTGGGGTCGAAGCCCTTGACCTCGGACGCGAACGTCGTCTCGTGGCCGACGGGGTCGAAGAGCGTGATCGGCGCGGCCCCGGAGCGGCCCGCCAAGGCCGCCTCCCAGACCTCCGCCCGCCCCGACCCGATCGGGGTAACGAGGCCGAGGCCCGTGACCACCACCCGCCGCCGTTCCCGCGCGCCCCCCACGGCTACATCGACAGTCCGCCGTCGACCGGCAGCACGGTGCCCGTGACGTAGCCGGCAGCCGGCGAGCAGAGGAAGGCGACGACGCCTGCGACGTCGTCCGGGTCGCCCAGGCGCCCGAGCGGCGTGAGCGCGAGCAGCCGCTCACGGTGCTCGTCGCGCAGCGAGGCGGTCATGTCCGTCTCGATGTACCCGGGGGCCACCGCGTTCACGCGCACGCCGCGGCCACCGGCCTCGCGCGCGAGCGAGCGCACCATGCCGATGAGCCCGGCCTTGGCGGCGGCGTAGTTGGCCTGGCCGGGGTTGCCGGAGAGGCCCACGATGGACGAGATCGCGACGATCGACCCCTCGCGCCGGCGGAGCATGCCGCGCAGGGCCGAGCGGGCCGTGTAGAAGGACCCGCTCAGGTTCGTGTCGAGCACCGCGCGCCAGTCCTCCCCGCTCATGCGAAGCGCCGGGCCGTCACGCGTGATGCCGGCGTTCAGCACGACGGCGGCGAGGTCGCCGAGGCCGTCCTCGACGGCGCCGACCAGCGCCGCGGCCTGCCCCTCGTCGGCGATGTCGCCCCGGTGCACGAGCGCGGTACGGCCGGACGCACGCACCGCCTCGGCGGTGGCCTCGGCGCCCGCCTCGTCGTTCAGGTAGCCGATGCCGACGTCGAAGCCGTCGGCGGCGAGTGCCCGGGCGCAGGCGGCGCCGATGCCGCGGCTCGCGCCGGTGACCAGTGCGACCGGCATCCGGGCCTACGCGGGCGCCAGGGCGGCCAGGTCCTCCGGCTCCCCGATCCGGCTCACGGCGGCGTCCCGGCGCACCCGCCGCACGAGCCCCGAGAGCACCCGCCCCGGGCCGACCTCCACGAAGCGCGTGGCGCCCATCGCCACGGCCGCCTCCACGGCGGCGCCGAACCGCACCGGCGAAACGAGCTGGCCGAGCAGCACGTCGCGGAGCGTCGCCGGGCCCTCGACGCGCACCGTGGTCGCCGACAGGAAGGGCGGGGCCGGCTCCAGCGGCGTCCAGGCCGCCAGCACGGGCTCGAGCCGCGCGGCCGCCGGCGCCATCAGCGGGGAGTGGAAGGCGCCGCCGACGGGGAGGACCGTCGAGCGGATCTCGCGCGCGGCGGCGATCGCGAGCAACCGCTCGATGCCGGCGATCGAGCCGGAGGCGACGACCTGCCCCGGGCAGTTGAAGTTGGCCGGCCAGACCTCGCCGGCCTCGGCGCAGAGGCCCTCGGCCTCCTCGTCCGTGGGGCCGATCAGCGCGGCCATGCCCCCGGGGCGCTCGAGCCCGGCGGCGTGCATCGCGGCGCCCCGCTCGGCGACCATCCGCAGCGCCTCGGCGTACCCGATGGCGCCCGCCGCCACGAGCGCCGAGTACTCGCCGAGCGAGTGGCCCATCACGAGGTCGCCGCCCAGCCCGTGCTCGGCGGCCACCCGCCACGCGGCGACCGACGTGGCCAGGATGGCCGGCTGGCAGACGTCCGTTGGCACGAGCGCCTCCGCCGGGCCCTCGAAGCAGATGGAGGCGAGGTCGTACCCCAGCACCGCGTTTGCCTCGTCGAATGCCTCGCGGGCGGCCGGGAAGCGCTCGGCGAGCCCCCGGCCCATGCCGACTGCCTGGGCGCCCTGCCCAGGGAAGATCAGCGCGATCACGCGGTCTCCGCCGGCTCGTAGCGCACCACCGTCGTGCCCCAGGTGAGGCCCGCCCCGAACGCCGTCAGCAGGAGCAGGTCGCCGGCGTGGAGGCGGTCCGAGTCCCGCGCCTCGACGAGCGCGAGCGGGATGGACGCCGCCGACGTGTTGCCGTAGCGCTCGAGGTTGCCGAACACCCTGCCGGGATCGATCCCGAGGCGCTCGATCCCGTACTCGATGATGCGCTGGTTCGCCTGGTGCGGCACGACGAGGTCGATCTCGTCGATGCCCATCTCGAGCCGCTCCAGCAGGCGTGTGACCGAGTCGATGAAGGTGCGCGTCGCGAACTTGAAGACCTCGCGGCCGTTCATCGAGATCTTCGCCTCGCCGGGATCGACGCCCGGGCCCACCGGCCGCCGGCTGCCGCCCGCGGGGATGAGCAGGTCGCACGCGCCCGAGCCGTCGGCGCCGAGGTCGAAGCCCATGAACCCGGTGACGGCCTCCTCGTCGTCCGCGACCACGAGGGCCGCCCCGGCCCCGTCGCCGAAGAGCACGCACGTCCCGCGGTCCGTCCAGTTCACGTGCCGCGAGAGCGCCTCCGTGCCGACGAGCAGGACCGTGCCCGCCAGGCCGCTCTCAACGAGCGCGCACGCCTGCGCCAGGCCGTAGAGGAAGCCGGTGCAGCCGGCCATCAGGTCGTAGGCGGCGGCGTTGCGCGCGCCGATGCGGTCCGCCGTCACGGTGGCGGTCGCGGGGAAGATGTAGTCCGGGGAGGCGGTCATCACGATCAGGACGTCGACCTGCTCGGCGGGGACCCCGGCGCGCTCGAGCGTCGCCTCGGCGGCGAGGGCCGCGAGGTCGCTGGCCGCCTGGTCCGGCGCGGCGATGCGCCGCTCGCGGATGCCGGTCCGGCTGACGATCCAATCGTCGCTCGTCTCGACCATGCGCTCGAGCTCGGCGTTGGTCATCACCCGCTCAGGCGCATAGGCCCCCAGCGCCGCGAGCCGCGCGCGCTGCCCCTTCCCGTTCCTGATGGCGAGCATCGCCTACGTCCCTTCTGTCACGGCGAACCTGAGCTGGCCCTTGCAGGCGACGACGCCGTCGACCGTCGCGGTCCCCTCCCCCTCGCCGATCGGTCCGCGGCGGCGCGTGAGCACCACCTCGAGGTCCAGCGTCTCGCCGGGCACGACCGGGCGACGGAAGCGTACCCCGTCGATGCCGGCGAAGAGAGCCAGCCGGCCCGCGTTCTCCGGCTGGGAGAGCACGGCGAGCGCGCCGGTCTGCGCGAGCGCCTCGACGATCAGCACCCCGGGCATGATCGGCCTGCCGGGGAAGTGGCCGGCCAGGAACGACGCGTCGGCCGGGAGCGTGTACCGCGCACGGGCGCCGTGGCCGGGATCGATGTGCACAACCTCGTCGACGAAGACGAAGGGCGGGCGATGCGGCAGGATGTCGGTGGGCGCCGGGACGCGCAACGTCGGCGGATGCTAGACGATCGCCGGACGGACAAGCG
>DATFWK010000093.1:0-9916 GCA_035259345.1 Miltoncostaeaceae bacterium
GCTCGAGCGGGCGAATACCATCCCGCGCCGTGGCGCGACTCGTGCTCGGACCGCTCCTCCGCTACACCGGCTCGACGCAGGCGACGGTCTGGGTGGAGACGGACGGCCCCTGCGAGGGCGAGGTGCTCGGGCACCGGGCCCCGACGTTCCACGTCGAGGGGCACCACTACGCCCTGGTCGTCATCGCCGGGCTGGAGCCGGCCTCCGTGACGCCCTACGAGGTGCGGCTGGACGGCGAGCGGGTGTGGCCGCCGCCCGGCGACGAGCGCCCGGCATGCGCAATCCGCACCCGGAACCACGAGCGCCGCGCGCGTCTGGTCTTCGGGTCGTGCCGGGTCGGGGCGCCGCAGCGGCCGCCCTACACGCTCGCGCCGGCAGACGACCCCGAGGGCTTCGGCATCGACGCGCTCTGGGCGTTCTCCCGCCGCCTCCAGGCCGAGCGGGAGCCGTGGCCGGACTGCCTGATCCTGCTCGGCGACCAGGTCTATGCCGACGAGGTCTCGCCCGCCACGGTCGAGTTCATCCGGGCCAGGCGTGACGTCTCGCAGCCGCCCGGCGAGCAGGTGGCGGACTTCGAGGAGTACACGCGGCTCTACCGGGAGTCGTGGACCGACCCGGAAATCCGCTGGCTGCTCGCCACGGTGCCGAGCACGATGGTGTTCGACGACCACGACGTCCACGACGACTGGAACATCTCGGAGGCGTGGGTAGAGCACATGCGCCGCAAGCCCTGGTGGGAGGAGCGCATCGTCGGCGCGTTCATGGCCTACTGGCTCTACCAGCACCTCGGCAACCTCGCGCCGCCGGAGCTCGAGGAGGAGCGCCTGTTCGCCGAGCTGCCGGCCGACGACGACGGCGGGCCGCGGCTGCGCCGGTTCGCGCACATGGCCGACCGCGAGACCGCCTCCAGCCGCTGGGCCTTCCACCGCGACTTCGGCCGGACGCGGCTGCTCGTCGTCGATTCGCGCGCCGCGCGCGTGCTCGGCCAGGGCAGCCGTGACATGGTCGACGAAGGGGAGTGGGAGTGGATCGTCGAGCACGCGCGGGGATCGTTCGACCACCTCCTGATCGCGAGCACGCTCCCGGTGTTCATGCCGGCCGCGATCCACCACCTCGAGGCCTGGAACGAGGCGGTGTGCTCGGGCGCCTGGGGGCGTCTTGCCACTCGCCCCGCCGAGGCGCTGCGGCGCGCGATCGACCTCGAGCACTGGTCGGCCTTCCAGCGCTCGTTCCGCACGCTGCTGGCGCTGCTCGAGGAGCTGGCTGCCGAGCGGGAGGACGGCGAGCCCCCGGCCACGATCACCCTTCTCGGGGGCGACGTCCACGCGTCCTACGTCGCTGAGGCCTTCCTCGGGGCCACCCAGCGCAGCAGGGTCCACCAGGTCGTCTGCTCGCCGTTCCGAAACCCGCTCTCGCCGAGGGAGCGGCGCATCTGGGGCGCCGGCTGCGGCCGCCTGCTCGGGATCGCGATGGGCCTGCTCGCACGGGCCGCCGGGGTGCGCCCGACGGCCGCGACATGGCGCTTCCTCAGTGGTCCGACCTTCGACAACTCGATCGCCGCGCTCGGACTCGACGAGCGCAGGGCGGAGGTGATGATCCGGCGGACCGGCGCCGAGGACGAGGGCGGCCCCGGCTTCGTCGAGCTCCAGCGCCGCGTGCTCTCAGAGGGCTGAGCCGCTCTCCGCCGCCGGCGGGACGCAGACCTCGATCGCTCCCGGCTCGACCCGCACCTTGAGCGTGCGTGTCCTGCCCCGGGTGCCGCCGTCGAGCTCGTAGGGGAGCTTCTTCGCGAGGCGAATGCGCGCCTTGCGGGCGGAGGTGGTGCGCGCATAGGGGGACCGGCTCGGGCTGCCGGCGAGCGCGCGTGCCATCACCCGTACGAGCTGGACGGCCCCGTCGGCCTGGATCACGCCGATCTCGAGGAGGCCGTCGTCCGGCTCCGCGCGCTCGAACGCCTGGACGCCGCCGAACAGGCGCCCGACGTTCCCGAAGAGGACGCAGCTGGTCCCGCCGTCGAACCAGCGATGGCCGTCGACGTCGATCGTCGCTTGGACCGGGCGCACCCCGAGGTTGCGGATGCCCGCCAGGACGTACCCGGCCCGGCCCAGGTGGTCCTTCAGCCCGCCGTCGACTTCCTCGAGGATCTCGGCGTCCCAGCCGGCGCCGGCCATCGTCGCGAACCGCTCGCCGTTGACGCGCCCGACGTCGAGACGCCTCCGCCCTCCGGCGAGAGCGATCTCGACGGCCGCCTCCACGTCCTCGGGGATGCCGAGGGTGGACGCGAGCAGGTTCGCGGTCCCGGCCGGGACGATCGCAAGCGGCGTCCCGGTGCCGGCCAGCGTGTCCACGGCCCGCTGGACCATGCCGTCGCCGCCCCAGACGACGACCAGGTCCGCGCCCTCCTTCAGGACGCGGCGAAGTGCCTTCGGCGCCTTCCGGCTCTTCGGCACCTCGCGCCAGATCGGCTCGACGCCCCGGCGCTCGAGCGCCCGCCGGAGCTCCGGCAGCCCGCCGCCGAGCGACTTCCCCGCGTGGGCGACCACGGCCACCCTCACGCGCGCACCTCCCGCGTCTTGCCCACCTCGCGGGCCGGCAGCCGGAGCGCCTGCCCGTCACGGGCGTCCTTGGCGGCCCCGCACGCGCGGACGGCGAGGAGCGCGACGAGCAGCGCCCCGGTCCCTACGAGCGCGCCCGAGGCCACGTCGCTCAGGTGGTGCATGCCCCGGTACATCCGCGATGCGGCGACCGCGAGGGGGAGGAGCACGGCGAGCGTCCAGGCGAGCGCCGCGACCCAGCGGCGGGGCGTCCAGGAGGAGATGACGAGCGCAAGGCTCGCGTAGACGGCGACCGCGGCCGCGGTGTGGCCCGACGGGAAGCTCTCGTTCGCGGGCAGGACGTCCAGGCGCGGCACGCTGGGCCGGTCGCGGTGGACGAGGAGGCTCGCGACACGGTAGGTGGCGACCTCGACGACGATCGCCGCGGTCAGGAACGCCGCGACGCGGAAGCGCCGGAGGATGGCGGCCGTCGCGACGGCGATGGCCACGATCGCTGGGATCGCCGGGACGTCGCCGATATGGGAGCCGACCTCCGACAGCGTGTTCAGCCGGCCCGAGCGGTGGGCGGCGAGCCAGTCGTTGAGGTGCTCGTCGGCGCGGGCGAGACCGTGAACCGGCATCAGGACGTGGACGAGGACGAGGCCGAGGCAGACCGTCAGGACGGCCAGCACGATCCACCCGGTCAGGGTCGCCGCGCCGAAGGCCACCGCCGGGTGGCGCCCCCGGAGCCGGTGCCCGAGCGCGCGCGCAGGCCCGCCGCCTCGGGGCTCCAGTGCCGGCGGGACCTCCCCTCGGTCTCTTTCCGCGCCGGTGGGCACGGCCCCGGTTTTCCCGCCCCGGGCCCCGGGGAAACCCCCGGGCACCTGCCACATGCGACCATCTGACGGACATTCGCAATTGGCGGTTGAGCGGCCTCGCCGACGGCGTGCCGCGAATAGGCCGACCAAGAGCCGTAGCCAATTGCGAGGGGTAGAGACTGCGGGGCCAAGATGCCGCTCATCGTCCTGATCGCAATCGCAGCCGTCGCCGGGCTCCTCGCCGCCGGCGCGGTGCTCCGCTACCCCGCGTCGGCGGCCCGGACGCCGGTCGGCGCGGTTGAGCAGGCCGCCGAGCGCGCCGTCGCGGCGGACGGCCGTCTGCGTGCATGGTCCCGGCGGCGCGCGGATCCGGCCACGGCGACGGGGCTCGCCCTCACGGTCGCGCTCGCCTTCGTGATCGCGGGCGGCGTGCTGATCGGCGTGCTCGCGTACCTGGTGCGCGGGAACGACACGGTCCTCGACATCGACTCCTCCGTGGCGGCATGGGGGGAACGGCACTCCGGAGCCCTGACGCACCGCGGGCTCGAGGCGGTTACCCAGCTGGGCGAGACGAGGACCGCCGTGGCCCTCGCGGTCGTGATCGCGCTCGTGGAATGGCGGCGGGCCCCGAGCCGCTCCATCGTCCCGTTCCTCGCGGTCGTGATCGCGGGCAACTGGCTCGTCACGACGGCGATCAAGGACCTCGCCGACCGCGCGCGGCCCACGCTCGAGCCGGTCGCGCAGACGCTCGGGCCCTCGTTCCCGAGCGGGCACTCCTCCACCGCCGCGGCCTTCTTCGCCGCAGCGGCGCTCGTCCTCGGCCGGCGGAGGGGCCGCCCCGCGCGGGCGGGCCTCGCCGGGGCAGCGGTCGCGATCGCCGTCGCGGTGGCGGCGAGCCGGGTGCTCCTGGACGTCCACTGGTTCTCGGACGTCGTCGCGGGGGTCGCCCTCGGCTGGGCGTGGTTCGCCCTGTGCGCCGTGGCCTTCGGCGGGCGCCTCCTGCGCTTCGGGGCGACCGCGGAAGAGGCCGTGGAGGGGGCGCGGACGCGGCGCCGGCGTGCCTGGCGACGGCCGTCGCGGCCGAAGCCCTCCGGCCGGCGGCCGAAGCACCAGGTGTAGCGCCGGCCGGAACGGGGAATCCCGGGTGGCGTGAGCGTCACCACCGCACCCCGGAGGACCGCGAAGCGGTTTACGAACACCCTGGCGTTCGAAGCGCTTGCGCGCTCCGGCTACGTCGCCCGGGGCCTCCTGTACGTGATCATCGGCTACCTGGCGATCCGGCTGGCCGAGGGCCAGGGGACGCAGCCGCCGGGCCAGCAGGGCGCCCTGCGCACCATCGAGAGCCAGCCGGGCGGCCGCGCGCTCCTCGTGGCCATGGCGGTCGGGCTCGGTGCCTACGCCCTGTGGCGCATCGCGGAGGGGTTCGTCGGGGAGACGCCGGAGGCCGGCCGGCACAGCGCGTTCGAGCGCATCGGCGCGGTCGCGAGCGGCATCGCATACGCGGTCTTCTGCCTGCTCGCGGTCGACCTGCTGCGCGGCTCGTCCACGAACTCGTCCCAGGGCCCGTCCAAGGCGGCCTCCGGGGTGATGGGCTGGACGGGCGGCAGGGAGCTGGTCGGCGCCGCGGGCGTGGTCCTGCTCAGCGTCGCCGCGTATCAGGCCTACTACGGCCTGAGCCGGCGCTTCCTCGAGGACTCCAAGGCTGCTGAGATGCATCCCGCGGTCCGCAAGGGCTTCACGGCCGTCGGCATGGTTGGCATCACCGCGCGGGCCGTCGCGTTCGCGCTGATCGGCATCTTCATCCTGAAGGCGGCGATCGACTACAAGCCGCGCGAGGCCGTCGGCCTTGACGGCGCGCTCGCGCGGCTCGCCAGCCACAGCAGCGGCACGGTGCTGCTCATCGTGGTCGCCTGCGGCCTGATCGCGTTCGGGGTCTACTCGCTCGCGGACGCGCGCTTTCGCAAGATCTGATCGCCGCCGGGGAGTGACGCCCTATCCTGGGGCCGGTGAGCTCCGGGATGCAGCGCCCCCGGCGCCCTGCCGTGCCGCGGTCCCAGGTGCCCTGGGACCTGCTCGACGGGAGGGCCCTGGCGGGCCTCGCGGTCGTGCTGGTCCTGACCGCGGCCGCCATCGGCGCGGGGCTCGGGCTGATCGCGCGCCGCGGCGGCGCGCCGGCGGTGCCCGCGGGCTCGGCGATCGCGGCGTCGCCTGCGGCCCTGCTCCCCGTGGACCGCGACGCTCCCGGCCCGGTCGAGCCGGCCGACGTGGACCCGGCGATCCGGGCCGCCGCCGTCCGGCACGCCGGCGGCGCGACGATCCTGACCGGCGTCTCGGCGCTCGGCGGCGCCGTCCGCGCGGCCCGCATCGAGCTGCCGGACGCGGGGCTCGCGGGGGCGCGCGTCGACGGCCTTCGGGTCGAGGGTGTGCGGCGGCCCTCGGGTGCCAACGCGGTCTCGGCGCTGGGCGCCCGCGGGTACGTGGTCGCCCTTCAGCAGGTCGTCGCCCACGGCCGCCCCGCCATCGTCGGCCTCAGGATCCACCTCTACGGCGTGCGGCCGGGCGAGGCGGGGCGCGACATCCTGGTCGGCGGCCCACCGCGGGCTGCGGACGCGGGCCGACGGTCGCTCTCGCTGGAGATCACCCCCGTCGCCGCGACGTCCGGCCCGGGCGACGGCTACCCGCTCGCGGTCCGCGGCGCGATCATCGGCTGCCCGTTCATCCCCGGCTCGCGACACAGCCCGCTCGGGCCGCCGGCCAACCTCGCCTCGGACAACGCCGTGGACATCGCGGTGCCGGCCGGGACCCCGGTGCTCGCCGTCGCGGACGGGGTCATCGGCTCGCTGATCGGCCCGCTCGACTCGACGGACCCGCACCTCGCAGGGCTGCGCGTCCACCTGAACACCGCCGCGCGCCGGTACTACTACGCGCACCTCTCGCGCATCGACGTGCGCTCGGGCGACCACGTGGTCCGCGGCCAGCAGATCGGCCTCTCGGGAGCGGCGGCGGGAGCGGCCCACCTCCACTTCGCCCAGGACGCAGGCGACCCGGCCGACACGGTCGGCCAGGCTGCGGCCTGCCCGCCGTACCGGTTCACGCCCGAGCCCTGGAACTGAGCCCTCAGGCCGAGTAGCGCCGGGCGCCGGCGTACTCGGCCGCATATCCCGGGGCCGAGAGGCTCGCCACCCTGACCACGTCGCCGGTGTGCGGCGCGTGGATGAACGTCCCGTCGCCGAGGTAGATGCCCTCGTGGTGGACGTATCCGGTGCTGTCGGCGAAAAAGACGACGTCGCCCGGGGCGAGCTGGTCCCGCGGCACCGGCGTCCCCGCCCGCGCCTGGTCCTCGGCGACCCGCGGCAGGCGCGCGCCGAGCAGCCCGTAGACGTACTGCACGAGGCCTGAGCAGTCGAAGCCGGCAGGGCTCGCTCCGCCCCAGAGGTAAGGCGTGCCGAGGAAGGTTCGCACCCGCGCGACGGCCAGGGGGCCGAGCCCGGGCTGCGTGCCGGGCACCGGACGGGCCGGGGCCGTCTCCGCGAGCCGGTTGGGCACGCCGAGCGACGGGATGAGCGCAACCGGCCCGCTGTCGCCGACCGGGAAGCCGGCGGCGAAGTACACCGCGCCCTGCGTGAGCACCCGGCCACGGGTGCCTGTGACCGCGAGCG
Source organism: Miltoncostaeaceae bacterium (assembly GCA_035259345.1). Classification (GTDB taxonomy): domain Bacteria; phylum Actinomycetota; class Thermoleophilia; order Miltoncostaeales; family Miltoncostaeaceae; genus DATFWK01. Next base: position 7,012 of record DATFWK010000093.1, read on the forward strand.
TCGTCGCCGGCCGCTCGCCGTCGACGCCGAGGTAGAGCGGGTCGTCCGCGGTGAGCGGCGCGGCGCCCGCGCGGAAGAGGACGTCCGTGCGGGCCGCGATCGCACCGGCCACCAGCGCCTGCGGGGCGTCGGCGCCCCACGCCGATGGCATCTGCCCGGGCAGGGTCCCCCAGACGTAGTGCTCCAGGTCCACGACGTTGACGACCCGCATCGTCCGGCCGGCCTCGGCGACGACCCGGAGGGTGCCCCGGTAGCGGCGGTCGAGCGGGTCCGCCAGGCGGATCGCCCGTGCCGAGCCGGGCTGAATGCGCACGGGCCCGCGCAGCAGGGCGCGGGAGTGCGGCCGATCGAGGTCGTCCAGAACGAAGCTGCCGCGCCGGCGCAGCAGCCGGTAGCGGTGCCCCGGCAGAAGCTGCCGCGGCGCGGCGCGCCGGCGGCCCTCGTCGATCATCCGCAACGGCCTGCTGCCGGCGACGACCACGCGCGGGGCCAGGTCCGCGACCAGGACCCGCACGACCGCCGGCCGCGCGGAGCCGATGCGCGCGCCGGGGAAGGCCAGGCCGAGGATCTGGCGCGCGGTCTTGCCCTGGCGCGCGGCGGTGTACGCGCCGTCCAGCGTGAGCGGCGCCGCGAGGGCAGCCGCCGGCACCGCGCCGGCGAGGGCAACTCCGCAGAGCACGAGGAGGCGGGCGCGCGGGCGCATCCCACCTTGACTCGACAGGTCGGCGCCGGCGCTTAACGCTGCGGCGGCCCGATGATGGGCGGCGGCGGCGCGTCTGCCGTCCCCGTGCCGGGCAAGATCGTTCCCATGGACTTCGACACGCGCCTGCTCGGCATCTACCTCAACGACCATCTCGCGGGCTCGAGCGGAGGCCTCGCGCTCGCGCGGCGGATGCTCCGCGAGAACGAGGGCAACGAGCTCGGCCGCACGCTCGAGCGGCTCGTGCCGGAGATCGAGGCCGACCGTGGCACGCTGCGCGACCTGATGCGGCGCGCCGGCGTTCCGGAGCGGCGCTACAAGGCGGCGGCGGTCCGCATCGCCGAGCTCGCCGGGCGCGTAAAGCCCAACGGCCGGCTCGTCCGATACTCGCCGCTCAGCCGCCTCACCGAGCTCGAGTGGCTGATCATCGGGGTGGAGGGCAAGGCCTCGATGTGGCGGAGCCTCCGGGAGGCCGCGGCGCCGTCGCTTCGGGACGTCGACTTCGACGGCCTGATCGCCCGCGCCGGGGAGCAGCAGGGCAAGCTCGAGGACCGCCGCCACGACGTCGCGGTCGCCGCGTTCGCGGTGAGCGGCGATCCGGCGAAGGCGCGCGGACGGGGTTCCGGCTAGCGTCTCCGCAGTCGGACGGGAGCGGAGGCGCGAGATGGCAGCGGTTTGCGGACACCTCGACCGCATCGAGCAGGTTCTGCCGAGCGGCGACGGTTGCAAGGAGTGCCTTGCGATCGGCGGGCGCTGGCTGCACCTGCGCCTGTGCATGAGCTGCGGGCAGGTCGGCTGCTGCGACAGCTCGCCGAACCGGCACGCGTCCAAGCACGCGGCGGCGGACGACCACCCGGTGGCCCGCTCGTTCGAGCCGCGCGAGGAGTGGTTCTGGTGCTACGTGGACGACGTCGCGTTCGAGATCGCGGACCTCAACCCGGGGCCATACCACGGCGACGGCGGGCCGAGGGCCTCCTGAGCCGCTTCTGACCCCGGCCCGGGCGCGGTAGCGGCGGCGCCCGGCGTATGCTCGCCGCGTCCCCGCCCCCGTCCCGGAGCGACCGCATGGCCCCAGAGCGCACACCCGGCTTCCGGCTGGGCATCTACGTCTTCAAGGACGCGGAGATCGTCGACTTCGCCGCCCCGCACGGCGTCTTCTCGGTCGCCCGCAGGTTCGACCCCGAGCTCGAGGCGTTCGTCGTGGCCGACGCCATGCGGCCCGTGCAGGCGCAGGCCGGTTTCACGGTGATGCCCAACTACTGCTTCTCGGACCGCCCCGCGATGGACGCGTTCCTGATCCCCGGCGGGTTCGGTACGCGCCAGGAGATCCAGAACCGGCGCCTCCACGAGTTCATCCGCGACCTCCCCGAGACGACGCTGCTCACGAGCGTCTGCACAGGCTCGTGGGTCTACGGCGTGATGGGCCTCCTCGACGGGCTGACGGCCACCAACCGCAAGGAGCCGGACCGGGTGGAGCAGGGGGCGAACGGCATGGTCCCCATCGACCGCCTGGCGAAGATCGCCCCGAAGGCCAAGATCTCGCGCTCGCGGGTCGTCGACTGCGGCCGCGTCGTAACCGCCGGCGGCATCACCTCCGGCATGGAGATGGGCTTCCACCTGCTGCGGCGGGCCGGCTACGACGACGCGCTGATCGCGGAGGTGGCCAGGGTGATGGAGTACACGGCCGCGTACGAGGCGTACCGGGAGGACGTCGAGTACGTGAAGCCGCGCGCCAGGCGGGCGCGGAGGTCCCCGGCGCTCCGGTGACCCGGAGGGCCCGGGGCCGCGCAGGCAGGCGGCCTAGGGCTCGACGCGGACGGCGAGGTCCTCGATCGGCAGGCGGTTCGCGCGCCGGCTCCACTCGGCCGCGTCGCGCCGCTCCGGGTGCCGGGCCGGATCGGGGTATCCGAACGAGAGGATCGTGACCGGGGTCTCGTCCTGCCGCAGGCCCATCGCCGCCGCGAGCGCGGCCGGGTCGGCGATGCCGTTGGGGCAGGAGGTGACCCCGGCGCTCCAGGCGGCCAGCATCATGCTCTGGGCGGCCCGGCCGGCGTCGAACCCGGACAGGCGGCTGCCGCCTTCCTGGACGGTGAGCAGGATCGCGAGCGGCGCGCCCGTCACGTTCGCCGGGCGGAAGGTGGCGGCGGCCGCGCGCTCGGCCGCGCCCGGGCCGAGCACCAGGAAGCGCCAGGGCTGGCGGTTGCG
>DATFWK010000094.1:0-4410 GCA_035259345.1 Miltoncostaeaceae bacterium
GGCGGCCCGCCGGTGCTCGCGTCGGCGACCCGACGCCACGCGCTCGAGGCCAGGGCGGCCCGCATCGCGTCCACGTCGCGGAACTCGATCTCGAGCACCGGCCCCGCCTGGCGGCGGTCGCCGACCACGTCGACGCGCACGGTCGCCGCAACGGACTCGACCCCGTCGAGGCCGGTGAGCCCCCGCGCCGCATCGCGCACGCGCCGCAGCACCTCCCGGTGGGGCACCTGCACGAACGCGATCAGGCGGATCATCGCCCGGCGAACCGTACCGGACGCGAGGCGCATGTCTCCTTGGCGCCGCCGGTACGCTCCCGACCGTGAGCGCGACGGCGCCCCTGACGTCGGCGGAGGCGTCCGTCGGCCTCGTCGAGACCAAGCGGGTGGTCCTCTTCACCGAGGCCGACCCGCTCGTGCTGGAGTCGGGCGAGCGCCTGGGCCCGGTCGAGGTCGCCTTCGAGACCTACGGCACGCTGAACGCGGCGCGCACGAACGCGTTCTTCATCTGCCACGCCCTCACCGGGGACGCGCACGCGGCCGGCCACCACGGCGACCCCTCGCGCCCGGGATGGTGGGACAACCTCATCGGCCCGGGCAAGCCGATCGACACCGATCGACTGTTCGTGATCTGCGCCAACCTGCTCGGCGGCTGCCAGGGCACCACCGGGCCATCGTCGCCCGACCCCGCGACCGGGCGGCCCTACGGCCTGCGCTTCCCGATGTTCTCGATCGGCGACATCGTCACCGTGCACCGGGCGCTGGTCGGCCACCTCGGCGTCCGCCGTCTCCTCGGCGCGATCGGCGGCTCGGTCGGCGGCATGCAGGTGCTGCAGTGGGCGCTCGACCACCCGGACGACCTGCACTCCGGGATCATGGTCTGCGCGACGGCGCGGCTCTCGGCCCAGAACATCGCGTTCTCGGCGGTGGCGCGCGAGGCGATCCTGCGCGACCCGGACTTCGCCGGCGGCGACTACCACGACACCGGACGGCGGCCGGACGCCGGGCTCGCGCTCGCCCGCATGATGGCCCACATCACGTACCTGTCCGACGAGTCGATGCGCCGCAAGTTCGACCGGCGGATCCAGGACGGGGTGGCGCCGAGGCGCACCTTCGGGATCGACTTCGAGGTCGAGAGCTACCTGCACCATCAGGGCGAGAGCTTCCTGCCCCGCTTCGACGCGGACACCTACCTCTACCTGTCGCGGGTCATGGACTACTGGGACCCGTTCGGCGACCCGGCCGTCGTGGCGGAGGCTCTGCGGCAGGTGACGACCCGCTTCCTGGTGCTCTCGTTCGACACGGACTGGCGGTTTCCGACCGCCCACTCACTGGACCTCGTCCGGAACCTCGCGGCGCACCGCGTGCCGGTGACGTTCCGCGAGATCGCCTCCCCGTGGGGCCACGACTCGTTCCTGCTCGAGGTCCCCGAGTACCACCGGACGGTCCGCGCCTTCCTCCGCCGCATGGAGGACGAGGCCGTCGGGGGCGCGCGGGCCGCCCCGGCCCCGGGGGACCGGCCGGCGCCCGACGGCCGTGCGGCCTGACCTCGACGTCATCGCCGGGTTCGTGCCGCCGGGCGCGCGCGTACTCGACCTCGGCTGCGGCGACGGGTCGCTGCTCGAGCACCTCATCCGGGAGCAGGGCTGCGACGGGCACGGGGTGGAGATCTCGGGGGAGCGGTTCCTCGCCTGCGTCGCTCGCGGGGTGCCGGTGCTGCAGGGCGACATCGACCTCGGCCTGCCGGAGTTCGGCGACCGCTCGTTCGACGTGGTGGTCCTCTCGCAGACGCTCCAGGCCACGCGCCGGCCCGTGTTCGTGCTGCGGGAGATGATGCGGGTGGGGCGCCTCGGCATCGTGTCGTTCCCGAACTTCGGTCACTGGCGCCTGCGCGCGGGGCTCGCGCTCCGCGGGCGGATGCCGCGGTCGGCGACGCTCCCCGACAACTGGCATGAGACGCCGAACATCCACCTCTGCACGACCCGCGACTTCGAGGATCTCGCCCGGGACGAGGGGCTGCGCGTCGTGCGCCGGGTGCCGCTCGACGGCGACGGCACGTCGTCGAGGGCCGACCGCTGGCCCAACCTCCTCGCGACCGGCGCGCTGTACCTGGTGGAGCGCCCCGCGTAAGAAACCGCCGCAGTGCGCGTGGTTCCGTGTGATGGCGATCCGAGCGCAGGCCTCTACGCGCAAGCGCGCCGCCGATCTCGAGACGGCGATCGATCGCTGGATCCGCGCCTCTCGGCGCACGCTGAGCGCGCCGCCCGCCGGCCGCGAGGGCGTGGCCGAGGAGGCCGCCTGGGCTGAGGTGATCGAGGCGCTGGGGCGCGCTCCTCTCACCCGGACGGGCACCCCGGCCTCCTAGCGGCGGCCCGCACCCCGCCGTCGCGACCGACCCTCCGCGCGGGACCCGCGCCGAAGGCGGGGTTAACCTGCCCCGATGCTCCGCTCGGCGATCGCGCTCGCAGTCGTCCTCGCGGTCGCCGGCGCGGCAGCCGGCGCCGGCACCGACCCGGCGGTCGTCAGCCTGGCGGACGGCGGGGGCCAGGGCGCGCAGGCCGCGACCGGCTCGGCCGTCTCCGGCGCCGGCGACCGGGTGGCGTTCGTGTCGCGGGCCTCGCTGACCGGCGCGCCGGCGGGCACGCTCGAGCTCTACGTCCACGACCGGCGCACGGGCCGCACGACGCTGGCCTCGGCGTCGGCGCTCGGCCTGCCGGCGAACGCCGACGTGCAGGACCTGCCGGGCGAGCCGGCCTATGCGATCTCGGCCGATGGGCGCTACGTCGTCTTCGCGAGCACCGCCACCAACCTGGTGCCTGACGACCTCAACGGTCCCCGGCGGGACGTCTTCCGGAAGGACCTGGTCACCGGCGCCATCGTGCTCGTCGACCGCGGGCCGGACGGCGTGCAGGCGAACGACGCGGTGGACGGCGACCCGGCCGTCTCCGGCGACGGCCGCCTGGTGGCGTACCTGAGCGGCGCGGCCACCAACCTCTTCCCCGGCCCGACGGGGGCGACCAACGTGGTCGTGCGCGACATGGACCTGGGGACGAGCACGCTCGCGAGCGCCGCTCCGGGCGGGGCGCCGGCCAACGGCCCGGTCTCGGAGCCCGCCATCAGCGCGGACGGGCGCCGCGTCGCCTTCACCGCAGCCGCCGGCACGACGAACCTCGTGCCGGGCGACCTGAACGGCGCGACCGACGTGGTGGTCCGGGATCTTGCGTCCGGCACGAGCTCGCTGGCCGACGTCGCGACGGGCGGCGCGGCGCCGGGCGGCGGCTCGGGCGCGGCCCTCTCCGGGGACGGCAGCAGGGTCGCCTTCGAGACGACCGCGCCCCTCGACGCGGCGCGCGACGGCAACGCCGCCGCGGACGTCTACGTGCGCGACCTCGCGGGCGGCACGACCACGCTCGTCTCCGTCCGCGCGGGCGGCGCGGCGGCCGGAAACGGCGCCAGCCGGCGGCCCGTGATCTCGGCCGACGGCGCACGCGTCGCCTTCGAGTCCGCCGCCACCGACCTGCTCGCGACGGACGGGAACGCAGCCGTGGGCGACGTGCTCGTGCGAACCATCGCCTCCGGCGTACTGGTGCGGGCGAGCGAGCGAGCGGACGGCCTCCAGCGCGCCCGGCCGGCCAGCGTCCCGGCGATCGCGCCGGACGGTGGCACCGTCGTCTTCGACTACGACGACGGCGTGCCGAGCCTGCCGCTCTCGACCGACGACGCAAACGGCCTGCCGGACGCGCTGGCCGTGGACCTGGGGCCGACGGACTCCTCCGGGCCGAGCCTCGACCTGAGCGGGCCGGGCCCCGGGGCCACGGTCGCCGCCCGCTCCGTGACCGTCGCCGGCCGCGCCACGGACGCCTCCGGCGTCGTCGCGGTGCGGGTCGGGGACCGGGCCGTGAGCCTCGGCGCGGACGGCACCTTCGCGGCCGACGTGCTCCTCGACCCGGGGGTCAACCCGTTGCGGGTCACGGCCCTCGACGGGGCCGGGAACGCCACGACGCTCGTCCGGAGCGTCACCCGGTCCGCCGCGACGGGGACGTCTCCGGCGGCAAGGCTGCGCGCGCGGGACCTGCGCGCGCGGGTCGCCGCCAAGACCGTGACGCTCACCTACCGGCTGCCGCCCGGCGTCCTGCGCGTGCGCGCACGGCTCTGGCACTTCGCCGGCAAGACCGGCCCGTGGCAGGGGATGGGCAAGGTGGTCGCGGCCTCCGCCGCATCCGGGCTGCGCCGGGTGACGCTGCCGCACGGGGTGCTTCGCAGCGGCCGCTACCAGGTCCGCCTCACGGTGACGTCCGCGGGCGGGGTCACGCCGGCGGCCGCGGGGTTCGTGGTCCAGCCGCGCGCCACCGGCTGAGCGCATCGGCCCGTTGCTATCCTCGGCGGGCATGCCGAGGCGCCGGAGCACCGGCCG
>DATFWK010000095.1:0-3397 GCA_035259345.1 Miltoncostaeaceae bacterium
CGCGGGGCTCGGCCCGGCGACGCTGCGCGTGGAGACCGCAGCCCTCGTCGCGGCGGCGACCGCGGCGCAGGCGCTCGGCCACCTGGGCGGGACGGCGCCGTGAGCCGCTTCGCCGTGCGCTTCCTCGGCTGCAAGGTGAGCCAGGCCGACGCCACGCTGATCCGCGACGCCCTGATCGACGCCGGGCACGTCGAGGCGCCGCCCGAGCACGCCGACGTCCACGTGGTCAACACCTGCGCGCTGACGCTGGAGGCCGAGCGCAAGAGCCGCCAGCAGGTCAACCGCGCCGCCAGGGCCGGGCGCACGTTCGTCACCGGCTGCGCGGCGAACCTGAACGCGGCCCAGTTCGCGGCCGAGGGCGTCACGGTCGTGGGGCGCTCGGCGGAGCGGGCGGCCGCCGACATCGTCGCGCTGCTCGGCCGGCCCCAGCCGCTCGCCTGCCAGGACGCGGACCGCCCGCGCGGGCGCACGCGCGCCTTCGTCAAGGTCCAGAACGGCTGCGACCAGCGCTGCTCGTTCTGCATCATCCCGTGGACCCGGGGCGCGGCCGAGAGCCGGCCGCTCGCCGACGTCCTGCGCGACTGCCGCCGGCGCCTCGTCGAGGGCCACCCCGAGCTGGTGCTCACCGGCATCAACATCGGCGGCTGGCGGGACCCGGACGCCGGCGCCGAGCTCGGCGACCTGGTGACCGCCATCGGCCGCCTCGACGGCGTGCGGCGCGTCCGCATCTCCTCGATCGAGCCCGGCGACGTGACGCCCCGCCTGGTGGCCGCGATGGCGGCGACGCCGGGAATGGGCCGCCACATGCACGTGCCGCTCCAGTCCGGCGACCCCGACGTCCTGGCCGCGATGGGCCGCTCCTACACGGTGGAGCGCTTCCGTGACGCCTGCAGGTGGGCGCGGGAGGCGATGCCCGGCCTCAACCTCACGACCGACGCGATCGTCGGCTTCCCCACCGAGGACGAGGGCGCCTTCCGGCGAACGCTCTCCCTGGTGGAGGAGATCGGCATGGCCAAGGTCCACGTCTTCCCGTACTCGCCGCGGCCCGGCACGGCGGCGGCCGCGATGGGCGACCGCGTGCCGCCGGACGTCAAGGCCGAGCGCTCCCTGCGCCTGCGCGAGCTCTCCGAGCGCCTCGGTCGCGAGCATCGCCGCCGCCGCGCGGGCCAGCGGGACGAGGTGCTCGTCGAGCGCGCGCTCGACGACGGCACGCTGGTCGGCTACGGCTCGGACTACACGCGCTTCGCGCTGCCGCCCGGCGCAGGCGAGCCCGGCGATCTCGTCGCGGTCGAGGTCGCGGGGTCCGCCGGCGACCACCTGGCGGGACGGCCGGTCGCGTGACCGACTGCCTCTTCTGCCGGATCGTCGCCGGCGAGATCCCGGCCGACGTCGTGCACCGCGCGGACGGCTTCATGGCCTTCCGCGACATCGCCCCGAAGGCGCCGGTCCACATCCTGGTCATCCCCGAGCGCCACGTCGCCTCGCTGGACGAGGTCGGCGGGCTCGACGCCGACGAGCGCGCCCGCATGCTGCCGTTCATCGCCGACGTCGCGGAGCGTGCCGGCCTGGTCGAGCCCGGTTACCGGGTCACCACGAACACCGGCCCCGACGCCCTCCAGAGCGTGTTCCACCTCCACTGGCACGTGCTCGGCGGGACCCGGCTGTCATCATCCATGTGACCGCCGAAGGAGAGCCCTACGCGAGGAGACACATGGAGCGCATGATCGAGCTGGCCGACCGCGTCGCGGTCGAGCTCGCCGGCGAGCACGACCGGATGCTGCGGTCGCTGGAGGAGCGGCTCGATCTCGAGATCGACCTGCGGGGCAACCGCATGACGCTGAACGGCGAGGAGGACCGCGTCAGCGCCGCGGCGGCCGTCATCGACGAGATCGCCGGCCTGGTGGACCGGGGCGAGCAGCTCGGGCCGGGCACCGTGGAGGCCGTGGCGAGCGCCGTCGAGACGCGCTCCCCGGTCGGCGACATGCTGAGCGACGTCGTCTGGCGCCACCGCCACCTGGCGATCACGCCCAAGACGGCCGGCCAGAAGCGCTACGTCGACGCCATCCGCGACCACACGATCACGTTCGGGCTCGGCCCGGCGGGCACGGGCAAGACCTACCTGGCCGTCGCCTTCGCCGTCGCGGCGCTCCAGCGGCGCGAGGTCGGGCGGATCATCCTCACCCGGCCGGCCGTCGAGGCAGGCGAGCGGCTGGGCTTCCTGCCCGGCGACCTCGCGGCGAAGGTGGACCCGTACCTGCGGCCGCTCTTCGACGCGCTCTACGACATGCTCGACGCCGACAAGGTGCTCGCCTTCCTCGAGCGGGGCCAGATCGAGATCGCGCCGCTCGCGTTCATGCGGGGCCGCACGCTCAACGACAGCTTCATCATCCTCGACGAGGCGCAGAACACCACCGAGGAGCAGATGAAGATGTTCCTCACGCGGCTCGGCTTCGGGTCGCGGATCGTCGTGACCGGCGACCCCAGCCAGGTGGACCTGCCGCGCGAGCGCCGCTCCGGGCTGGTTGCGATCGCGGACATCCTTACCGGCGTCCCCGACGTGGCGTTCGTCCAGTTCGGCCAGCGCGACGTCGTGCGGCACAAGCTCGTGCAGCTGATCGTGGAGGCCTACCGCGTCGCGGAGGAGGCAAGGGACAGGTGATCGAGGTCGCCGTGCGCGCCCCAGCCGGCGTGAGCACCGCCGAGCTCGTCCGGGTCGTCCGCCGCGCGTGCGCCCTGCTGGGCGTCGAGCGCGCGAGCGTCGGGCTCATGCTGGTGGACGCCGGCGAGATGGCGCGGATCAACGGCGAGCACCGTGGGCTGCCGGAGCCGACGGACGTGCTCGCCTTCCCGGTCGACGGCCCGGAGGCGCTGGACTGGCCGGACGCCGGGCCGCCGCCGGAGCTCGGCGACGTCGTCATCTGCCCGGAGGCGGCGGAGGAGCCGCTCGCGACGCTCGCTGTCCACGGCCTCCTGCACCTGCTGGGCCACGACCACGAGCAGGACGCCGGCGAGATGCTCGCGCTCCAGGACGAGCTCGTGCGGGAGGTCGCCTCGTGAGCACCACCCCGACCCGGCCGCCGCCCGAGCCGAAGGAACGCCGGCCCGAGCGGGCCCAGCGCCTCTTCCGCCGCTCCCCGCGGCGCCCGCTGCCGCCCCAGGGGTCGCTGCGCTGGTCGTTCACCTGGGCGTTCGAGGGCATCGTCTACGTCCTCCGCACCCAGCGGAACATGCGCATCCACCTCGCCGCGGGCATCGGCGCGCTCGTGCTCGCGCTGGTCCTGGACGTGACGCGGCTCGAGTTCATCGCGGTGCTCGGCGCGGTGAGCCTGGTGCTGATCGCCGAGATGATCAACACGGCGATCGAGGCCGCGATCGACGCGCTCGTGACCCACTACCA
>DATFWK010000096.1:0-5452 GCA_035259345.1 Miltoncostaeaceae bacterium
GTACGAGGACCGCAAGCGCCGGGCCGGGGCGCTCGACTTCGAGGACCTCGAGCTCGCCGCCCGGAGCGTGCTCCGAAAGGGGCTCGGACCCCGCCTCCGCCGCGTCTACGTCGACGAGTTCCAGGACGCGAACCCGCTCCAGGACGAGCTCGTGACGCTGCTCGCGGCCGATCGCACGGTGGTGGTCGGCGACGCCGCTCAGGCCATCTACGGGTTCCGCCACGCGGATCCGACGCGCTTCCTCGAGCGGGTCCGGGGCGACGCAGCGGCGTCGCTCCGGGACAACCATCGCAGCGACCCGCGGCTGCTCGACGCGCTGAACGGCTGGCTCGAGATCGTGCTGGGCGACCAGCCGGGATTCGCCAGGCTCGAGGCGGCCGCCACCGGGACCGGCCCGCCGGTGGCGGCCGAGCCCGCCGAGCTCGTCCGCGTGACGCCGCCGCCGGGAGAGCCCCGGGCCAAACGGGAGGCCGAGGCCGTCGTGGTGGCGGGCGAGGTGGCCGCGCTGCTCGATCGCGGCTACGAGCCCCGGGACATCGCTGTGCTCTTCCGTGCCATCACCGAGGTCGAGCCCTACCGGGCAGCGCTCGCGGCGCGCGGCATCCGGTACCACGTCGTCGCCGGCAGCGGCTTCCTCGCCCACGACCAGGTCGCCGACGCGGTCGCGCTCCTGCGGGTCGTCGAGAACCCGCACGACGAGCCGGCGCTCGTGCGCGTGCTCGCCTCGCCGTACGTGGCGGCCTCCGACGAGGCGCTGGTCGGCATGCGCGCTGCCGTCGGGCGCGGCGCTCCCCTCTGGCCCGCCGCGCGGCCGGCGGTCGGTGGGCTGGTCGAGGGCCTCCGGGCGCTCCGGCGCTCGAGTGGGCTGGCCGGCCTGGTCGACCGGGTGGTCGGCGCGTGCGGGTACGACCTGGCGGTCCTCGGCCTGGAGGACGGGGCCCGGCGCTTCGCGAACCTGCGCAAGCTCGTGCGGATGGCGGCCTCGTTCGAGGCGGTCCGCGGGCCCGACCTGCGCTCGTTCCTGCGGATGCTCGAGGAGCTCGAGGAGCGCCGCCAGGACCCCGGCGAGGCGGTGCTCGTGGACCCGTCCCTCGACGCGGTGCGCCTCGCGACCGTCCACGGCGTGAAGGGACAGGAGTTCCCGGCCGTGGTGATCGCCGACGCCAGCCACGGCATCCCAGGCATCACACCGATCGTGCTGGTCGCGCCCGACGGCCGGGCCGGCATCCGCGCCCAGCGCCGCGACGGCGCAGCGATCGCGACGCCGGCCTACGCCGAGCTCCAGACGGAGCTGAGTAGGGCCGCCGAGGCGGAGGAGCGCCGTCTGGCATACGTCGCGCTGACGCGCGCCGCCCGCCACGCGGCGGTGGTCGGCCGCCACCGGGAGCGGGGATCCATGATGGCGATCCTCGACACCCCGCTCGCGGGCATCGATGAGGGCGTCGTCCGGCTCGGCGAGGGGCTCGTCCGGGTGCGGACGGTCACGGCGGCGGAGCCGGTTCCGGCCGCCGCGGCGCGGGTGGGCCTGCGCGAGATGACCCCGGCGCCGCCCCCGACCGTCGCACCGCCACCGGCGGTCGACCGCCTCGCCGGCCGGTCGCTCTCGTTCAGCGCGCTGGAGGCTGCCCGGGCGTGCGGCCTGCGCCTGCACCTCACCGTGGAGCTGGGGCTCGAGCCGGGGCCGGCCCTGGCGGCGCCACTCGCGGCGGACGGCTGGCCCGCGCACGCGCTCGGCTCGATCGTCCACGCGTGCCTGGAGCGCCACCGCTTCGGCGATCCCGCTCCGGAGCCGGGGTGGGCCGCCGCGGCCGCCCGTGAGCTCGGCCTCCGCGACTCGCCGGACGACGCGGACCGCGCGGAGGCGATCGTCGCCGCGCTCCTCGCGTCGCCGCTCGCCGCCCGGATCTCCGCCGGGACGGCCGTCGCCGAGCGGCCCTTCGCCGTCGTGCTGGACGGCGTGCTCGTCCGCGGAGTGATCGACCTCCATGTCGTCGAGGCGGACGGCCGGGCGCTGCTCGTGGACTGGAAGACCCATCGCCTCGACGGTCGCCCGCCCGCCGGCGAGATGGCGGCCTATCGTTCGCAGCAGGCGATCTACGGGCTGGCCGCCCTGCGGGCGGGGGCCGACGCCGTCGAGCTCAGCTGGGTGTTCCTCGAGGCGCTGGACGACCCCCAGGTCCGCACGGTCGGGCCCGCCGACGTGCCGGCGCTCGAGGCCGAGGTCCGCGCGGTCCTGGACGCCCTTCGCGCGAGCGAGCCCGTCCCGGCGGCCGTGACCGCCCAGCCGTTCTGCGCCGGCTGCCCCGGGCTCAGGGCGCTCTGCCCCGTCGCGCTCGTCGCCGAGACAGGCCGCTCGGGCTAGGCTGGCACTCGTGTGGGCGCGGGGGCGCCCGCCCGATCAGGGAGGTCGATGATGAACGCGCGGCTCGTCCGGTTCTCACTGGGCCCCGGCAAGCGCGAGGTCGCCCAGCGGGTCGCCGACGACATGCCGCCCAAGATCGCGGCGATGAAGGGCTGCCGCAGCGTCACGGTGTTCGGCGACGACTCCGACGGCGAGTACGGCATCTTCGTCCTCTGGGAGTCCGAGGCCGACGCCGAGGCCGCCGCGCCCGTGATCGGGCCGCAGATCCAGGAGCGCATCGGCGCGCACGTCAGCGACTGGGACGCGCGCCTCTTCGAGGTGATCTCCGAGTAGCGGGAGGGCGCCGGGCGGCGCCCCCGTCATCTCAATAGGGCGAGGCCGGGTACCCCGGGACCGGGGCGGGTGCCTTCGCGGGCGTTGCCTGGCAGGCGGTGGCGGGGAACTTGACGACCAGGTTGGCGACGTGGCCGCCCGCTCCGGTCGCGCGGAGCTGGAGCGCCTGTCCGCACTTCGTGGAGGCGGGCCTGGCCAGCGTCACCCGGAACTTGCCCGAGCGATCCGCCGTGGCGCGGGCGACGCTGCGCCCGGCAAGGAGGATCTTGACGTGCTCGCCGGCCGTGAACCGGGATCCGGTCACCACCATCGGCTTCGTGGTGACCGTGCGAAGCGTCGCCGTCTGGGTCGCCGCGCCGGCCTGCACCGCGCACAACGCGCACAGGGCCAGGAGGCCCGCAACCGCCGTGAGGGTGAGTCTGTGCATGCGCCCAGTCTGCTCCCGGCCCCTGGCCAAGGCAACCCGCTCGGGCAGGCGGGGGGACGCGGCCGCTGCGAGACTGCCCGCGTGGCCGAGACGACCGGAGCGCGTGTCCTCGAGGACCGGAACGCGGCGCTGCGCGCGGACGTCTCCGCCCTCGGGCACATGCTCGGCCGCGTGCTGGTCGAGCAGGAGGGGGAGGAGCTCTTCGCAGCCGAGGAGGAGGCGCGGGCGCTGGCGAAGGCGCTCCGCGCGGACGACCTCGATCCCGAGGAGGCGGACCGCCTCGACGCCGTCCTGGTGCAGCTGGCCGAGCGCCTCGACGGGCGCATGCTCGTCGGGGTCATCCGCGCGTTCTCGGTCTACTTCCAGCTCGTCAACACGGCCGAGCAGCACCACCGGGTCCGCCTGCGCCGGCTGCGCGACGCCGTGCGCGAGCGCGAGGGCCGGTCGCAGGCCGAGAGCATGGCGGCCGCGGTCGCCGGGCTGGCGGCGCGCGGGGTCTCGGCGGAGCGGGTGGCCGCGGCGCTCGGGCGGCTCGCCGTCGAGCCGGTCCTGACTGCGCATCCGACGGAGATCTCGCGCCGCTCGGTGCTCGAGAAGCACCTCGAGGTCGCGAGCTGCCTCGACCGCCTCGACAACCCCGTGCTCTCGCCGTCCGAGCGCCGCGACGCCGACGAGGAGCTGCTCGAGGCGATCACCGTGATGTGGCAGAGCAACGAGATGCGCTCGGCCCGGCCGCGTGTGATCGACGAGGTCCGGCGCACGCTGTTCTTCTTCGAGGCGGTGCTCTTCGACGCCACCGCCGACGTCTACGAGGAGCTCGAGCGCGTGCTCGCCCGCCACTACCCCGAGGTGGGGGCCCCGCGGGCCTTCCTCACCTTCGGCTCGTGGGCGGGCGGCGACCAGGACGGCAACCCGAGCTGCACCCCCGACGTGCTCCACGAGGCGCTGGGCCTGCACAGGGACACGGCGATCCGCCTCCTGCGCGAGCGGGTCCGGGAGCTCGCGGGCTTCCTCGGCATCTCCCGGCGGATGGTGCGGATCAGCGACGAGCTCGAGGCGTCGCTCGCTGCGGACGAGGCGGCGATGCCGCGCCTGGCCGCCCGGCTCGGGCCGCGCAACGAGGACGAGCCCTACCGGCGCAAGCTGTCGTTCGTATGGGACCGGCTCGACCCGGCCAGCGAGCGCCACTACGCGAGCGCCGCCGAGCTCGAGGCGGATCTCGAGGTCATGCGCCGCTCGCTCGAGACGCATCGCGCCGAGCGGGTCGCGCGGCGGCGGCTCGGCCGCCTGATCCACCAGGCGAGTGTCTTCGGCCTCCACCTGGCGCGCCTCGACGTGCGCCAGCACTCGGCGCGGCTGCACGACGCGGTGGGGCAGTGGGTCGGCGAGATGGCCGAGCGCTACGACGAGATGCCCGAGCGGGACCGCTCGCGCCTCCTGGACGAGCTGATCTCGCGCCCGGTGCCGGTGCCCCCGTCCGAGCGGGTGACGCCGCCGGCGGAGGAGGTCGTGCGCACGTTCCGGGAGCTTGCCCGCGCCGTGGCCGAGCACGGTCCGCGGGCGGCCGGCAAGGTGATCGTGAGCTTCAGCAGGCGCCCCTCGGACCTCCTCGCCGCGCAGCTTCTCGCCCGGCTAGGGGGCCTCTACCGCCCGGGAGCGGACGGCGCCGCGAGTGACGTGGACCTCGTCCCGCTCTTCGAGTCCGTCGACGACCTGCGCCGGGCGCCCGAGACGCTGCGGGAGCTCCTCCGGGCGCCCTCCTACGCCGCCAACCTGCGCGCCCGCGGGGACGTCCAGGTCGTGATGGTCGGCTACAGCGACTCGAACAAGGACGGCGGGTACCTGGCGGCCAACTGGGAGCTGTCGCTCGCGCAGGAGCGGCTCGCCGATGTCTGCAAGCTCCACGGCGTCCGCCTCACGCTCTTCCACGGTCGCGGCGGGACGGCGAGCCGCGGCGGCGGCTCCACCTTCGCGGCCATCAAGGGCGGCCCGGCCGGCACGCTCGACGGGCGGATCCGCATCACCGAGCAGGGCGAGCAGATCGCGTTCAAGTTCGCGCTGCGCCAGATCGCGGTCCGCAACCTGGACTCGCTGGTCGCGGCGGTGATCGAGCGGACCGTGGAGGAGGACGAGCACTCCGGGTTCTCCGGGCGCAAGCGGCTGTGGGACGAGGCGGTCGGCGAGCTGGCCTCCGTGTCGATGGACCGCTACCGCGAGCTGGTCTTCGGGGACGTGGGGTTCGTCCGCTACTTCCTCGAGGCCAGCCCGATCGCCGAGTTCGACCTGCTGAACATCGGCTCGCGCCCGGCGCGCCGCGCAGGCGGCCAGGA
>DATFWK010000097.1:0-34274 GCA_035259345.1 Miltoncostaeaceae bacterium
CCTGGTCCCGGTCCTGCCCACCACCGAGATAGAAGATGTCCTGCCCGGACGCGGCGAGCGGCTCTCCGACGCCCACCTCGGTGACCTCGAGGCGCATGCCCCGCCAGGCGAGGCGGCGGTCGAGCACCGCGATGTTCCCGCGGTCGGCGTAGATGTTGAGCTCCTGCGGGTAGAGGTGGCAGAGGCGGACGGTCGTCACGCGCCCATCCTCCCGCACCGGTAGACCTGGCGCTCGGACTCGCCGGTCACGGGCCCCCCGCCGAAATCGCCGTAGCGGTCGAGGACGCGGAGGCCCGCGCGCGCCAGCAGGTGGCCCAGCTCGGCCGGCATGAACAGGTGGACGCGGTGGTGGCGAAGCACACGGCGGACCGTCCCGGCATCGTCGCTCCGGTCCACCTGCAGGGTGAACTCGAGCGTCTGCGTCACCGGGTCGAAGTCGTCGTACCAAGCCGCGTGCTGCAGCACCGCGCCGGACGCCCCGTCGTGGTGGACCTCGCCCAGCCGGACGACGCCGATCGAGCCCTGGATCTCCGCCAAATCCGGGAAGGCGACGTCGAACCAGAGCTCCCCGTCGTCGCGCAGCGCCGCCCGCGCGGCGCGCAGGCAGGCGAGCTGGTCGGCGGGGCCCACGAGCGCCTGCAGCGTGTTCATCGCCATGATCGCGAGCGGCACCGGAGGCTCCTGGGCGAAGTCCCGGAGATCTGCGACCACCGGGTGGACCCGCCCGGCCACGGCCGCCGGCTCGGCGGCGAGCGCGCGGTGGAGCTCGGCGACCATCGGCTCGGAGCCGTCGAGCGCGATCACCTCCGCACCGTCGCGGGCCAGCGCGATCGCGACCCGGCCCGTCGCCGCCCCGAGGTCGAGCACGGGCGATCCCAGCGACCGCGCGAGTTGCCGCCAGAGCGCCAGGTCCTCCTCGTAGTGGGCGTGCTCGAGGGTGAAGGCGCGCGCGTACTCCTCGTCCACCCAGAGCCCGTCGAGCTCAGCCATCCCGCCAGAAGGCGTCCGCGGCCCCGCGCTCGACGATGATCCGCCTGAGCTCGAGCATGGCCGTGTAGGTGGGGAGGAGGTACAGCGGGCGGTCGCCGGGCGTCGCGGCGAGCGCGGCGTCGAGCGCGCGCTCCAGCGTCGGCGTCACCCGCATCAGGTTCGGGTCGAGGCCCCCGTAGCGGAAGCGCAGGGCCAGGTCGTAGGCGCGGTCGCCGGAGAGCGTCGCCCCGGCGAGGCGGGGGAAGAGGGGCTCGTAGTCGACGTCCCAGATCCACGAGACGTCCCGCCCGTCGGCGGCCCGGTCGTTCAGGGCGGCCAATACGTGGAGGGGGCCGTCGTCGAGCAGCAGGGTCCGGATCGTCTCGTTCGCGCCGGCGGGGTTCTTCACCAGCAGGAGCACCACCTCGCGCCCGGCCAGGCGCACCCGCTCGGCCCGGCCGAAGGCGGCCTGGCTGGAGCGAAGCGCGGGCGCGATGAAGGCCTGCGGCACGTCCATGGCGAGCGCACCGGCGACCGCGGCGGTCGCGTTGTAGGCGTTGTGGAGGCCGGGCAGGGGAAGCGCTGCGGCGATCTCGCCGCCCGGGGTCGTGATCGTGAGGTCGATGCCGCGCACGCCGTCGAGCGCGACGCGCGTCGCGGCGATCGCCGGCCGCGGGCGCGAGAGCCCGCACTCGGGGCAGCGCCAGTGGCCCATGTGGCCCAGGTAGACGACGTCGTAGACGAGCGGCGCCGCGCAGCGCCGGCAGCGGCGCGAGTCGGCCGCGTGCGGCAGCTCCGCCAGCGCCGGCCCCGGATCCTCGATGCCGAAGTAGGTGGCCGGCTGCTCGAGCCCGAGCCCGAGCGCGGCCACGGCCGGGTCGTCGGCGTTCAGCACGACCCGGCAGCCCGGACCGGCGCCGGCCAGCATCTCGCGCCACCGGCTCGCGAGCTCCTCGAGCTCCCCGTACCGGTCGAGCTGGTCGCGGAAGAGGTTCATCAGCAGGATCGCGCGCGGGCGGACCTCGGCCGCCACGGCCGGGAGGGCCGCCTCGTCCACCTCGAAGACCCCGACGTCCCCGCCGGCGCCGTCGCGGCCGTCCTCGAGCAGCGCGGTGGCCACGCCGGAGAGGAGGTTGGCGCCGCTCTGGTTGGCCACCACGCGCCAGCCGGCGGCCCGCGCGCACCCGGAGACCAGGCGCGCCGTGGTGGTCTTGCCGTTGGTGGCCGAGATCGCGAGCGCGCCGTGGCCGAGGCCGGCCGCCAGCTCGCCGAGGGCCTCGGGCCGCATGCGCAGGAGGAGCTTGCCCGGCAGGCTGGTGCCCCCGCCACGTCCGAGCCGGCGCGAGAGCGAGCCCGCCGCGCGGGCGATGAGCACTGGCGCGGACGCCGTCACGGCTGGGATCGTAGCCGCCGCCCCCTCCGCAGCCCCGGCCGGACGCAGGACACGCCAGCTCCGGCTCGCGCCGCCGATCCGTAGCCTGTGGGCCGTGGAGGTGGCGCCGGGGATCGCGCTGGTGGACACGCTGCTCGGCGGGCAGGAGGGCGTCACGGCCGCCTATCTGGTCGCCGGGCCCAGCCCGGCGCTGGTCGAGACCGGCGCCCAGACCTCGGCGCCGGCCGTGCGCGCGGCCCTCGAGCGGGCCGGCCTCGCGCCCGCCGACCTGGCCTGGCTCGTGCTCACCCACATCCACCTCGACCACTGCGGGGCGGTCGGCGCCCTGGCCGAGGCGTTCCCGAACGCGACCGTGGTCGTGCACCGGCGCGGCGCCCGCCACCTGGCGGCCCCTGAGCGGCTCGTGGTCGCCTCCCACGCCGTGTACGGCGAGACCTCCTGGCTGTACGGCGGCCTCGACCCGGTGCCCGAGGAGCGCATCGTCCCGGCCGAGGACGGGCACCGCGTCCCGATCAGCCCTGGGCGCCACCTCGTGATGCTCGAGGCGACCGGGCACGCGCCCCACCACATGGCCGTCCTCGACGAGGCGACCGGCGCCGTGATGGCCGGCGACGCCCTCGGCGTGCGGTTCCCCGGTGCGGGTCTCTATCCGGCCGTGCCGCCGCCCGCCTTCGACCTCGAGGCGTCCCTCGGGACCCTGGCGCGCCTGCGCGAGCTCGAGCCGCCGGAGCTCATGCTCGGCCACTTCGGCCCGGTGCCGGAGCCACAGGAGGCGATCGACCTCGCCGAGCGGCAGCTCGTGGTCGCATCGGACGCCGCGCTGCGGGCGTGGCGAGCCGAGGGCACCGTCGACGCGGTCCATGCCGCGGTGCTCGAGGCCCTTCCGCTCGAGGAGTCGGTGGGGGCGGGCATCGACCGCTGGCGCTGGCTCGAGTGGGAGCCCAACAACGCCGCCGGCCTCGCCGGATGGGCGGAGGGACGCTCGTCCTGAGCCTGCTGTCGGCGGACGCTCCGCCCGCGGGCGTTTGGTAGCCTGACCGCGCTCGCGACCCCAGGAGAAGCGATGGCGCAGGGCAGCCACGAGGAGGAGCGCAACCTGCCGCAGGTGTGGCCGTTCACCTTGGCCGGCCTCCTCCTGATGATCGCGCTCGCCTGGTTCTGCCTCGGCTTCGCCATCCTCGACCGCAAGCCGATCGACTCGAACGCCAAGGTCGAGGGCCCCACGAAGCTGGTTCACCACTACACGGTGTTCTGGGGCCTGATCGCGGCGACGGTGGCGCTCATCCTCTTCGGCATCGTGCTCAACATGATCCGCAGGCGGCGCCTCGAGTACTGACCCCGCGCCCGCGCCGAGCGCCGGGCCGCGCTGGCGCAAGGGGCGGCTCCTCGTCGCTGCGCCCAGCCTCCAGGACCCGAACTTCCGCCGCACCGTGGTGCTCGTCGTCGAGCACAGCGAGGAGGGCGCGCTCGGCATCGTCCTGAACCGCCCGAGCGAGGTCGCCGCGCGCGACGCGCTGCCCGACCCGCTCGGCGCCGCCCTCGCCGAGGACGAGCTCCTGCACCACGGCGGGCCGGTCGAGCCCGGGAGCGTGATCGTGCTTGCCGACTTCGCCGACGGGGAGCTGTCGGCCGGGCTGGCGTTCGACCACGTCGGGGTGGTCGACCCGGATGGAGACCTCGACGCGCTGGCCGAGGCCGTCCGCGCTGTGCGCGCCTTCAGCGGCTACGCCGGCTGGGCGGCGGGGCAGCTCGAGGCCGAGATCGCCCAGGACGCGTGGATCGACGCCCCGGCCGGCGCGGCCGACGTGTTCACGGCGGAGCCGGACGCGCTCTGGAGCTCCGTCCTCGAGCGCAAGGGCGGGTCCTACCGGCTCGTCGCGCGCATGCCGGAGGATCCCGCCCTGAACTGATCCGGCCGCAGGCGGCCGGGGGAAGCGCCTAGGCCAGGCGGCCGGACTCCGCCATGCTCGCCAGCTTCTGCAGCGACTGGTGCTCGACCTGACGGATCCGCTCGCGCGTGACGTTGAACATCCGCCCGAGCTCGTCGAGGGTGCGCGGCTTCTCGCCGCCCAGGCCGTAGCGCAGCTCGAGGACCCGCCGCTCGCGGTACGTGAGCTGGTTGAGCAGCTCGCCGAGGGCCTCGTGTCGGAGCGCCGCCTCGGCGGCGACCTCGGGGGCGACGGTGTTCTCGTCCGCGAGGAAGCGCACGAACTCGGCCTCCTCGTCCTCGCCGACGGGCTTCTCGAGCGACACGATCGGCTGGGCGCTGCGGAGGATGTCCTCGACCTCCTCGGGCGGCAGGCCGGTGGCGTTGCCGAGCTCCTCGACGGTCGGCTCACGGCCGAGCTGGCCGATGAGCACGCGCTCGGCGCGGCTGATCTGGTTGAGCTTCTCCACGACGTGGACCGGGATGCGGATGGTGCGCCCCTTGTCCGCGAGGGCGCGGGTCACGGCCTGGCGGATCCACCAGGTCGCGTAGGTCGAGAACTTGAAGCCGCGCCGCCAGTCGAACTTCTCGACGGCACGGACCAGGCCCAGCGTTCCCTCCTGGATCAGGTCGAGGAAGGGGAGGCCGCGGCCGCGGTACGCCTTGGCGATCGAGACGACGAGGCGGAGGTTGGCCTCCACCATCTGCCGCTTCGCCTCGGGGTCGCCGGCCTCGATCCGCTTGGCCAGGCTCACCTCCTGCGCCGCCGTGAGCAGGGGGACCCGCCCGATGTCCTTCAGGAACAGCTGGAGCGCGTCGGTGGTCTGCTCGACGACCGCCGCCGTGCGGCGGGTGCGCTCCGACTCCTCGGCGAGCTCCGCGGCCCGCACGCGGGCCTCGGCGACGTCGAGGATGTCGACGCCGAGCTCGTCGAGGTGGTGGTACAGCTCCGCCTGGGCGCCGGCGTCCAGGTTCAGCGTGTCGCAAACCTCGCCGATGTCCTCGACGCTCAGGAAGCCCAGCTCCTGGCCACGTCCGATCAGCGCGCGAAGCTCGCCCTCGTAGATCAGCTCTGTGAGTCCCGTCGCTCCCGCCCCTTTGCTCGTTTTCTCCCCGATCCGCCACCGTCAGGGGCCGAGTGCGAGCACGTCGCCCCTCGATCCCCGCGCGGTTGCACCGCGTCGCCCACCGGTCGACGCGGTGACCGAACCGGTCGCCCCCGCGCGTAGAGCCGGCTTGCACGAACGAACGGGGACGATCTTAGCCGAGGCTGCCCTGGGACGCGAGGGTCCATTCTTTGCAGGGCATTTTCCGGAAGCGCGGGCCCCGTCCGGGCGCGGCGCGCGGCCGCGCCGGGACACGGGGAAGGTCCGGCGCTCAGGCGGTCCCGTAGGCGATCGGCCGGGCCGGGTCTGCGCTCCACTCGTTGAAGGAGCCGTCGTAGACGCCGCGCGCGTGGACGCCGGCGGCCTCCATCGCGAGGAGCGCGAGGCAGGCCGACACGCCGCTGCCGCAGGTGGTGACGACCTCCGCCGGCGGCCGCTCGGGGTCGATGCCGGCGGCGCGGAGCAGCCTCCGCACGGCGGCGTCGGCGGCGACGAGGCCGGTCGCGCCGTCCACCAGCTCCTGGTACGGGAGGGACCGCGCGCCTGGGATGTGGCCGGTCCCTGCGACGCCCGGCTCGCCGATGAAGAGGTGGCGCGGACGCGCGTCGACGACGGTCGCGCCGCCGGCGCGCGCGGCCTCCAGGTCCTCCAGCGTGAGCCGGAGGCCGGGCCGCAGATGCGGGGTGAAGCGGGCGCGCGGGTGACGGGCCGGCTCACCGGTCGTCGGGCGGCCCTCCTCGACCCAGGTCTGCCATCCGCCGTCCAGCACGCGCGCCTCTGCGCCGTGGAGCCGGAACGCCCAGGCGACGCGGGCGGCGAAGATGCCGTAGTAGTCGTCCAGGGCGACGACGGGCATGCCGTCGCCGATGCCGAGCTCGCCGGCCCGGGCCGCGAACGCGTCGGCCGGCGCGACCTGGTACGGAATGGGGCTCGCCGGGTCGACGAAGTCGTGCTCCCAGTCGACGTGGATCGACCCGGGGATGTGGGACGCCTCGAACTCGGCGCGCTTGGCGTGCGGCAGCGGGGAGCTGGGGTGGCGCCCGCGCACGTCGAGCACGCGGATGTCGCGGTCGAGGTTGCCGGCCAGCCATTCGGCGCTGACGAAGGGGCCGGGCGGGATCTCGAACCCTGGCGGGGTGGTGCTCATGACACGTCCTTTCCGGCGCGCCGCCGGCCGGCGGCTACGCCTCCTCGGCCATGGCCGCGAGGTCGTCCCGGCTCACGCGGCCGACCAGCTCCGGGTGGTCGGCCTGCATGTGGGCCTGGATCGCGTCGACCGTCTCGTCGACCGTCTCGCCGCGTCCCAGGTATCCGCACAGGCACTTGATGACCTTGGCCATGAGCCCTCGCTTTCTCGTGTCGTACTCTGAGCGGGCCCCGTTGGGCTGACCTGCGATTGTCCTTGGGCGGACCTTGGCGCGCGAGCCGGAGACACGGATCCAGCTGTGCGGGCGGCTCTCGGCCGTGATCGAGGGGCGCGAGGTGGTCGAGGGGCTGCCCGGCCGCCAGGGGCGGCTCCTGTTCGCGTACATGGCCGCCGACCGCGACCGTGCGCACGCACGGGACGAGCTCATCGAGGCCCTTTGGCCGGAGCGGGCCCCTGCCGCCGCCGAGTCGGCGCTGAGCGCGCTCCTCTCCGGCCTGCGCCGGGCGCTCGGGCCGGCGGCCCTCGCGGGACGCGCCGAGCTCACCCTGCGCCTCCCGCCAGGGGCCTGGATCGACCTGGAGGCGGCCGAGGAGGCCGTGCACCGGGCCGAGTCCGCGGCCGCGCAGGGCGACTGGCCACGCTGCTGGGGGCCGTCGCTGGCCGCTCACATGATCGCGCGGCGTGGGTTCATGCCGGGGTGCGACGGCGAGTGGATCGACCGGCGGCGGAGGCGGCTCGAGGAGATCCAGACGAGCGCCTTGGAGAGCTACACGGCGTGCGCGATCGGGATCGGCGGCGGCGAGCTCGCCGTCGGCGAGAAGGCGGCCCGCGAGCTCGTGGCGCTCGCGCCGTACCGCGAGCACGGGTATGCGCTCCTCATGCGCGTGCTGGCCGCGCGCGGGAACGCGGCGGAGGCGCTTCGCGTCTACGAGTCGCTGCGGGCGACGCTCCGGGACGAGCTGGGGGCCTCGCCGGGGCCGGAGCTTCGGGCCCTGCAGGCCGAGCTGCTTCGGTCCGGCAGCCTGGCCGCGCCGCCCCTCGACGGCGCGCCCACGCACGCGAACTGATATTACGTCGCATTCATCCCGGCCCGGCCCGGCGAGCCCGAAGCGACACCACCACCCCACAGGCGGCAGCCAGCGCCCCCCACAGCGGCGCGAGGCCGTAGACCAGCAGCACGCCCCATCCGAAGAGCCCCGCCGCGAGCGCCGCCGCGCCGGCGGCCCGCCGCGGCGGAGCGACGCACGCCGCGGCCGTCACCGCGCCCACGAGCCACAGCACGAGCGCCGACGCCAGGAGCACCACGAACGCGCCCGGGATGCCGAGCAGCGGCACGGCCAGCGCCCCGGCGATCCCGGCGACGGCGAGCACGATCCCGGCCGCCCTCACCGGCGGACCACGACGCGGTCGCGCACGCGGCCGGCCGAGTCGATGAAGGCCATCGCGACCCGCCCGGGCCGGTCGTCGACCCGCAGCGCGCCGAACACGGCGAGCGACGCGGCCGCCCCGGCCGAGCGCGGCGTCAGCGTCTCGTCGCCGCTCCGCGGCGCGCCGCCGGTGCCGACGACCATCACGGGCACGCCGTCCACGACCTGTCGCTCGTATCGGTGGTTGTGGCCGGCGAAGACCGCGGTGAGGCGCCCCGCGGCGGCCGCCAGGACCGGGTTGCCGTGCGCGGGCGCCCGGTGCACGACGACGTAGACGTGGCGCGCGCCCGGCCGGGCGAGCGCGGACCGGACCACCGGCACGTCCGCCCGGTCGGCCTCGAGGCCGAGGACGACGAAGCGAAGCGGCCCGTAGTCCCACACGTAGCGGCCGCCCCCGTTCGGCAGGCCGAGCGCGCGGGCGACGTCGCGCCCGCCGCGGAACGCGAGGTCGTGCTCGCCGAGCGTGGAGATGAACGGGCCCTGCGCCAGCAGCGGGCGCATCGGCGCGAAGATGTTGTGGTCGAAGAGCGGCGGCGCCGCGGCCAGGTACGAGTTGTCGCCCGGCACGACCGTGAACGCCGGCTGCTGGGCCGCGGCCACGCGGGCGACGGCGCGCTCGTCCTCGCCCCCCGCGCCGTAGTCGCCGAAGGCCGTGAAGCGAATCGCGGCCCGCGGATCGGTGGGCGCGGTCGTGACCGCGCCGAACGCGCGCGCCTGCCCGTCGACCACCGCGACCCATCCCTGGCGGGCGCCCGGGGCGAGCCCGGTCAGGCGGCCGTCGGCGCTCGTCACGGTGCGCCCGTCCGGCGTCGTGGCCACGATCGCCACGCGCGGCCGGCCCTCCACGCGCCAGCGCAGCGTGGCGGTGGTGGTGCCGACCTGGACCAGGTACGGCCCGCGGGTGAAGGGATCCGGCTTCGTGGGCAGGACGTACCGCACCCAGTAGACGACGACCACGCCGACGAAGACCGCCATGACCGCCGCGACGGCCGCCGTCGCGATCAGCGCGCGGCGAAGCCGGCGCTCGTTCGGTGCGAGCGGCGGGTCCGCCGGCGTCGGCTCATGCACTCCACGAAGACTGGCCGTCCGCGCGCCGTACCGCCAGGCGGCGGGGTCGACACGGGCCCCTCGTATCAGGGCCGGCACGCCGCCCTCTGTCTCTGAGCCGGCCTGTCGGCCGGCCTCCCACGAGCCAAGGAGATGACCATGGCGACCATTGACCCCCGGCACGACCTCCTCGACCTGAGCGGCCGGACGGCGATCGTGACCGGCGCCTCGTCCGGGCTCGGCACGGTCTTCGCCGAGGCCCTCGCCGCGGCAGGTGCGCACGTCGTGCTGGCGGCGCGGCGCCTCGAGCGCCTGGAGGACCTGGCGCACCGGCTGGAGGCCGCCGGTGCCGAGGCGCTCCCAGTGCGTTGCGATGTGACCGACCCCGACGACGTCGCCGGGCTCGTGGCGGCCGCCGTGGATCGCTTCGGGCGCGTCGACGTGATGGTCGCGAACGCCGGGACGGCGGCCGATGCCGGGCCGATGGCCGAGCGCCTGCCGCACGAGCGGTTCGAGGCGACCGTTCGCGTGAACCTGCTCGGCAGCTGGTACTGCTGCCGCGAGGCCGGCGCACGGATGCTCGCGGCAGGCTCAGGCTCCATCATCACCGTGTCGTCGGTCGCCGGGCTCGGCGCCGTGCCGTTCTTCCCGCCGGCCTACCAGGCGACCAAGGCCGCGTTGCTCAACCTCACGCGCAATCTCGCGGTCTCCTGGGCCGACCGCGGCGTGCGCGTGAACGCGCTGGCGCCCGGCTGGTTCCCCAGCGAGATGGCCAGCCCCTTCATCGAGGCGCCGGTCTACGGCGACCGGATCGCGAGCACGCTCCCGTGCGACCGGGTCGGCGATCCGTCCGAGCTCGTCGGACCGCTCCTCTTCCTCGCGTCGGACGCATCGAGCTACGTCACCGGCCACACGCTGGTCGTGGACGGCGGCCTGTCCGCCTCGGTCGGCCACGCCCGGTACGACGACTCCCTCTTCGCCTTCCACGCGGCGGTCGCCCCGGATGGGCTCGGCGAGCGGGTGATGCCGGCCTCGCCGGCGGCCGCGGCTGCCGGCCCGACCTCGCGCTAGCTAGCCCGCTGACGCGGCCAGCGCCCCCTCCTCCACGGCGGAGAGGGGGCGCGGCCCGGGGCCGATGTAGCGGGCGCTCGGGCGGATGAGCCGGCCGGTGCGCTTCTGCTCCAGGACGTGGGCCGACCAGCCGGCCGTCCGCGAGCAGGCGAACAGCGCGGGCGCGACGCCGGGCGGCACGCCGGCCGCGTCGAGCACGATCGCCGACCAGAACTCCACGTTGGTCGCCAGCACCCGGTCCGGCTTGCGCCGCCTGAGCGCGGCCAGGGCGACGTCCTCGAGGGCGACCGCTGCCTCGTAGCGTGGCGCGCCGATCTCCCGCGCCGTCCGCCGCAGGAGCCGCGCGCGGGGGTCCTCGGCCCGGTAGACGCGATGGCCGAAGCCCATGAGTCGCTCCCCGCGGTCGAGGGCGTCCTCGACGTAGCCCGCGACGCTGGGCGCGGCCGTGGCGGCGTCGAGCATCGGCAGCACGCGCGCCGGCGCACCGCCGTGCAGCGGGCCGGAGAGCGCGCCCGCCGCCGCCGAGAGGCACGCCGCGCAGTCCGCGCCGGTCGACGCGACGATGCGCGCGGTGAACGTCGAGGCGTTCAGGCCGTGCTCGGCCGTGCAGGTCCAGTAGGCGTCGATCGCGCGGACGGCGCGCGGATCCGCCGCTCCGCGCCACTCGAGGAGCAGCCGCTCGGCCAGGGTTGTCCCCCGCGCCGCGCCCGCTACCTCGAGCGCCGGCAGTCCCTCGGCGGCCCGCGCCGCCTGGGCCGTCAGCGACACCATGGCCGCCGACACCCGCGCGAGGTCGTCCCTGGCCTCCACGTCCGAGATGTCGATCAGCTTCCCGAGCCCCCAGCGGCCGCCCAGCGCGGCGGTCGCGCCCTGGAGGTCGGCCAGCACGTCGCCGGTGGGCGCGGCCAGCGTGACCGCCGGGGCCTGCGTGAGGCCCGGCTGCGGCGAGCCGTCGACCAGGATGCCCCACACCCGCTCGAACGGGAGCGCCCCCGCGAGCTCCTCGATGTCGATGCCGCGGTAGCGGAGCGCCCCGCCCTCGCGGTCCGGCTCGGCGATCTCCGTCTCGACCGCGACAACGCCCTCAAGACCCGGATGGAACTCGCTCATCTCCGCCTCCCTCGCTCGGTGGGCCGGCTGTGTGCCCTGTGACCTCAGGGTAGGCTGGCTGCCTTATATCGTCAATGTTGATTGGATACGATCAAGTCATGACCGACGGACCACTGCTCACCGCCGACCAGGCCGCGAAGCTCCTGGGCGTCTCCCGGCAGACCCTGTACGCGTATGTCAGCCGCGGGCTCGTGGACTCGCTGCCGGGGCCCGGGCCGTCGCGTGCCCGCCGCTATCCACGCGCGTCGCTCGAGGCGCTCCGCGCCCATCGGGCGGCGCCGCGCGCCGAGACGGCCGCCCGCGAGGCGATCCACTGGGGCGCGCCGGTGCTCGAGTCGTCCCTCACGCTCATCGAGGACGGCCGCTGCCTCTACCGGGGGCGCGACGTCGTGGCGCTCGCCCAGGAGGCCGAGCTCGAGGAGGTCGCCGCGCTGCTCTGGACCGGCGACCCCGGCGGGCTGGCCGGGCTCGGGGGCCTTCCGGCCGGCCGCGCCCGCACCGCAGGGCCGGTGGCCGTGCGTCTCGAGGAGCACCTCGCCGCGGCGGCCCACAACGGCGTCGCCCCGCCCCCGGGCGCCCCGACGCTCCGTGCGGCGGCGGGGCTCGTCGCCGGCATGTTCGCCGCGGCCGGCGCGGGCGGCGGCGGGCCCCTCGCCGCGCGCCTCGCCCGCGCCTGGCGGGCCGGCGCGGCCGCAGACGACCTGCGGGCCGCGCTGGTCCTCTGCGCGGACCACGAGCTCAACGTCAGCGCGTTCACGGCGCGGGTCGTCGCCTCCGCCGGCGCGCGCCTCGAGCACGCGCTCCTCGCCGCGCTCGCTGCGCTGCAGGGCCGCCGCCACGGCGGAGCGTCGGCCGCCGTGCGGCGCATGCTCGCCGACGCCGGCCGGGACGGCCCCCGAGCGGCCATCGAGCGCGCGATCGACGAGCTCGGGGCGGTCCCCGGCTTCGGCCACCCCCTCTACCCCGCCGGGGACCCGCGCGGCGCCGAGCTCCTCCGCCGCGCCCGCGCCGCAGGCCGGGCGCGCCTCGGTGGCGTCGAGGAGCTGGTCGGTGCCTGCGCGGCCCTCGGCCTGGCCCCTGACCTCGACCTAGGGCTGGTCGCGCTGGCCACAGCGCGGCGCCTGCCCGCGGACGCCCCGTTCGCGATCTTCGCCCTCGGCCGCTCCGTGGGATGGGTGGCCCACGCGCTCGAGACCATGGCCGACGGGCGCATCATCCGGCCCCGCGCCCGCTACGTCGGGCCGCGCCCGGCCGTCGCTACACTCGGCGCGGTCCAGCCCACCCGGCGGAGGTAGCGGTGTCCACACGAGCAGGCCGGCCGGGGCGCGACGGCGCCGTGCACGGGGTGATCGAGTCCCCCGAGGTGCGGGTGCCGATGAGCCCGAGCAAGCGCATCGTGATGATCGCCCACGACAACCGGAAGGACGACCTGCTGGCCTGGGCGCGGTTCAACCGCGGCACCCTCCAGCACCACGAGCTCTACGCGACCGGCACCACCGGCGCGCTGCTCTCGCGCGAGCTGGAGCTGCCCGTGCACCGCTTCCTGAGCGGCCCGCTGGGCGGCGACCAGCAGGTGGGCGCCGGGCTCGCGGAGGGGCGCATCGACATCGTGATCTTCTTCTGGGACCCGCTCCAGCCCCAGCCGCACGACGTCGACGTCAAGGCCCTGCTCCGCATCGCGGTCGTCTGCAACTGCCCCATCGCCTGCAACCGCGCGACCGCCGACTTCCTGCTCTCGAGCCCGCTGATGAGCTCGAGCTACGAGCGGCTCGTCTCCGTCGAGGAGCGCTTCCCCTCGTAGCCGGCGGCCGCTGGAACGCCAGGACGGCATGGCGGACTGAATCGCCATGTCCTCGGACCCGGCTACGCATGCGCACGATCGGGCCGGCGGCGGGCGTCGGACACACCGGGGTATCGTCACCTCAGTGATCGCCCGGCTCCGCAGCCTGCACTACGCCTGGGTGGTGGCGGGCGTCACGTTCCTGGCGCTCCTCGCGGCGGCGGGCTTCCGGTCGACGGTCGGGGTGTTCGTCGTGCCCCTGCAGGACGAGTTCGGCTGGGGGCGCGACCAGGTGTCGCTCGCGATCTCGATCAACCTGCTCTGCTACGGGCTGGTGGCGCCGTTCGCCGCGGCGCTCGTCGAGCGGCTCGGCACGCGCCGCGTCATGGCCGGCGCCCTGGTCGCGATTGCCGCCGGGTCCGCGCTCACCGTGCTCATGAACGCCCTCTGGCAGCTGGACGTGCTCTGGGGCGTGGTGATCGGCCTCGCGACCGGGAGCGTCTCGATCCCGCTCTCCGCGATCGTCGCCACCCGCTGGTTCGTCCGCCACCGCGGCCTGGTCACCGGGCTCATGGCGGCGAGCTTCGCCACGGGGAACCTGATCTTCCTGCCGCTGCTCGCGTGGATCACGGACACCCACGGCTGGCGCTGGGCCGCCGCGCTGGTGGCCGTCGTGGCGACGGCGATCGTGCCCGTCGCGCTCCTGCTCATGCGCGAGCGGCCCGAGGACGTGGGCCTGCTCCCGCTCGGCGCCACCGAGCCGACCCCGCCCCCGCCGCCGCCGACGGAGAACCCGTTCAAGCGGCCGATCACCGTGCTGCGGGAGGCCGCCCACGTCCGTGACTTCTGGCTCCTCGCCGGCACGTTCTTCGTCTGCGGCTGGACGACCAACGGCGCCGTCCAGTCCCACTTCATCCCCGCCGCGCACGACCACCACATCCCAGAGGTGACCGCCGCGAGCCTGCTCGCGCTCATCGGCCTGTTCGACATCGTGGGCAGCACGACCTCCGGCTGGCTCACGGACCGCGCCGACCCGCGCCGGCTCCTGTTCGCCTACTACAGCCTCCGTGGCATCTCCCTGGCCTTCCTCCCCTACCTGCTGAGCGCGCCGCGCGGCACGCTCGTCGCGTTCGCGGTCCTCTACGGCCTGGACTGGGTCGCCACGGTGCCGCCGACGGTCGCGCTCACGAACGCTGTGTTCGGCCGCGACAAGGCCGGCGTCGTCTTCGGGTGGATCTTCGCCTCGCACATGGTCGGGGGCGCGGCGGCCGCCTACGTGGCCGGGGCCGCGCGGACCACGTTCGGCAACTACGTGATCGCGTTCGTCGGAGGCGGCATCCTCGCCGTCGCCGCCGGCTTCGCCTCGCTCACGATCGCGCGCGGCTCCCGCCGCATCGTCCCGCCGGCGGTGCCGGAGCCCGCCTGAGGGGTATGAGAGGATCGCCGGGCTCGCGGCGGGACCTGACGCAAGGAGGAACGGAATGAGGGGCGGGATCAGCCTCGGCGGCATCCTCGTGATCGTCGGCATCATCATCGCGATCGTCTGGAGCTTCTGGATCGGGCTCATCGTGGCGCTCGTGGGGCTCGTCGCCTTCGGTGGCTTCGTCAAGGGCAAGTGGTACTGACGCTGCTCGCCGCCTGATCCCGCCACGGCGGCCCCGGCCGCGCGTGGCGTAGCCTCCATTTCATGCGCCTGACGCTCGTCCGCAACGCGACGCTCCTCGTCGAGACGGCGGGGCGTCGGCTCCTGGTCGACCCGCTGCTCTCGGACGCCGGCGCCTACCCGCCCATCGCCGGCACGGCCAATCCGCGGCCGAACCCGCTCGTGCCGCTGCCGGTGTCCGTCGAGGCGGTCCTGGAGGGGGTGGACGCGGTCCTGGTCACCCACCTCCACAACGACCACTTCGACCGGGTGGCGCAGGCGACGCTTCCCCGGGACCTCCCGCTCCTCTGCCAGCCCGCTGATACCCCTCACCTGACGGCGCTCGGCTTCGCCGACGTGCGCCCGGTCGACGAGATGGTGCGCTTGGACGGCGTCGAGGTGCGCCGCACCGGCGGACGCCACGGCCTCGGCGAGGTCGGCGAGGCGCTCGGGCCGGTCTCCGGGTTCGTCGTCACGGCGCCGGGGGAGCCGGTGCTCTACGTGGCCGGGGACACGATCTGGTGCGAGGAGGTCGAGGCGGCGATCGCCGCCCACCGGCCGGACGCGATCGTCGTGAACGCCGGCGACGCCGCGTTCCTCGAGGGCGGGCCGATCATCATGGGCGCCGACGACGTGGCGGCCACCTGCGCCGCGGCGCCGGGCAGCACGGTCGTCGCGGTCCACATGGAGGCGCTGAACCACTGCTTCCTCTCCCGGTCCGAGCTGCGCGCCCGCGGCCTGCCCGTGCTCGTGCCGGAGGACGGCGAGACGATCGCGCTCGAGGCTGCCGCGGGGCCGCCCGCATGAGCGTGGCGACGGCGCGGCGGGTGACGTCGCTGGTGGACGGGCGGCCGTTCACCGAGCACGTCGACCGCGTCGTCGCCTCCCGCAACCCGGCCGACCTCGACGACGTCGTGGCCGAGGTGGCCCTCGGCACGCCGGAGGCCCTCGTCGCCGCCTGCCGGGCCGCCCGCCGGGCCCAGGCCGCTTGGGGCGCGACCCCTCCCCCCCGCCGCGCGCGGGCGATCCAGCAGGCCGGACGGCTGGTCGAGGCCAACAAGGAGGCCCTCGCGCGCCTCCTCACGCGCGAGATCGGCAAGCCGTTCACGGAGTCGCTCGGCGAGGTGCAGGAGATCATCGACCAGTGCGACTTCTTCGTCGGCGAGGGCCGCAGGCTCTACGGGCAAACCGTGCCAAGCGAGATGCCCGACAAGCAGCTCTTCACCTTCCGCGTCCCCGTCGGCGTCTCCCTGATCGTCACGGCGGGGAACTTCCCGGTCGCCGTGCCCTCGTGGTACCTGGTGCCGGCGCTCGTCTGCGGCAACACGGTGGTCTGGAAGCCGGCCGAGTACACCCCCGCGCTCGCCGACGCGCTCGCATCGCTCTTCCTGCGCGCGGGCCTGCCGGAGGGCGTGCTCCACGTGGTCCACGCGGACGGTCCCACGACCTTCGAGGGCCTGCGCCGCGGGCTCGACGAGGGGCTCGTGGACAAGGTCGGCTTCACCGGGTCGACGGCTGTCGGCGAGCGGATCGGCGAGCTCTGCGGGCGCCACCTGCAGAGCCCCTGCCTCGAGCTCGGCGGCAAGAACCCGCTCGTCGTCATGCCGGACGCGGACATCGGCCTCGCGGTCGAGGGGGCGGTGTTCTCGGGCTTCGCCTTTGCCGGCCAGCGCTGCACCTCCCTCGGCACCGTGTTCGCCCACGAGGACGTCCACGACGCCTTCCTCGCGCGGTTCGCCGATGCGGTGGCCGGGGCCGCGATCGGCGATCCGACGAAGGACGTCCTGTTCGGCCCGCTGATGAGCGAGCGCTTCCTCGAGCGCTTCCTCGAGTGGCTCGAGCTGATCCGCCCGCACCACACCGTGCACGGATCGACCGGCACCGGGCGCATCACGGCGGAGAATCCGCGGGCCGGCTTCGTCGGCGACCCGGAGCGCGGCCTGTTCGTGCACCCGACGATCGTGGACGGCGTCCGCCCGGAGGACGCGCTCTACTCCATCGAGACGTTCGGGCCGCTCGTCGGGGTCGGGACGTTCCGGACGCTGGACGAGGCGATCGAGCTGGCCAACGGCCACGGCTACGGCCTCTCGTCGGCGATCTACACCGACACCCCGGCCTGGGCGCTGCGCTTCCGCCAGGGCGTCTCCGCGGGGATGCTCTCGGTGAACAACTCGACGGCGGGCGCCGAGTCGCATCTGCCCTTCGGGGGGAACGGGCGCTCCGGCAACGGCGGCCGCCAGTCCGGCGTCTGGGTTCTTGACCAGTTCACGCGCTGGCAGGCCATGAACTGGGACTACGCCGGCCACCTCCAGCGCGCCCAGATCGACATCGAGGACGTGCCCGCGGACCTGGCGTTCCGGCTGCCGGACTAGGGTCGACGCGCGAGGAGGGGCGCTTCGCGGCCGCGGCCCACCGTGTCCCTAGATGATCGAGCCGGCGACGACGATCAGCCAGGTGATCGCGGCGGCGTAGTGCGTGCGCTCGATCAGCCCGAACGCCGCTCGGCGGAGCGGCGCGATCACGATCGCGGTCCCGGTGGCGATCGCCGTCGCCGTCACGACCCAGCCGAGCGGGCCGAGCGCAGCGGGCTTGCCCGTCCAGTCGATGTGCGAGGCCGAGACCGCGATCGAGGCGAACGCCGTCCCGGCGAGGAGGAGATGGATGCGGCCGGTCCGCGTCAGCTTTCGCATGCTCTCCGGCTCGCGATCGGTCATGAACTGCGAGATGAGGAGCCGGACGGCGCCGTAGGTGTACAGCCAGCCGAGTGAGTTGGCATCCGTCTCCTGTCCCAGGCCCACGGCGATGAGGATCGCCCCGACGCCCTGCAGGACGACCATCGTGCGGTAGCCCAGGTGGTACCGGGTCCAGCCGTAGTCGCTGACGGCGTACCTGATCGGATTGAGCCCGGTCGGCAGGAAGTGGAGCGAGATGAGGATGGCGGCGGAGGCGGCCACGCAGATCAGGCCAATCAGGGCGTAAACGATGCGGCACTCTATCCCAGGGGCGAAATCCCGCTCCACCAGCGGGATTCCAGGCCTGATGTACGATGCGGGGATGAGTTCCGGCACCGCGTCGGCGTTCGACTGGACCACCCACCCGGAGGCCGAGGCGCTCGTCCGGGACGCGCTCGAGGACGCGTGCCGGCGGAGCCCGGCGCTCGCGGCCTTCGCCGAGCGGCTCGCCGCCGCGACCTCCACTCACCTCCTCGACTGGGCGGACCACCTGGCCGCTCCGGTCCCTGAAGGCGACCTGGCGGCCGCCGGCTTCGTCCCGTCGGAGGCACCGGGCGGCCCCTGGCGCCACCCCGGCGCCCAGCTGCCCGCAGTCGTCCCGTGCTCGAGGACGGACGCCGTGGCCGTGCGGGTCGACGACGCTGCCGCCTTCGCCGCGGTCCAGGCCGCGCGCGGGCCGGTGCTCGGCGCGCCGCTCTCCGAGCTGCGGCTGGTCGATGTGTTCGAGGACCGCGGGGTGCGCCTCGTCGGCGCGGAGCGGCGCTCGTGGTCGGGCGGCGTCGAGCCCGCCGCCCGCTCGGCCGTCGAGGTCGCCGCCTCCGTCGAGGCGCGCGACTGGTGGGCCCGGCGCGACCGGCACGCGGAGGGCGCCGAGGGCATGGGCCGCGCCGTCGAGGCTGCTGCGCGCATGGTGGGCCTGGTCGGCACGGACCTCGCGACGGCGTATGCGATGGAGGGCGAGCGCGGGTACTGGCAGCGGCGGAACCGCGCCGGGCAGCTCCAGCAC
The DNA here is from genome assembly GCA_035259345.1 of Miltoncostaeaceae bacterium. Taxonomy (GTDB): domain Bacteria; phylum Actinomycetota; class Thermoleophilia; order Miltoncostaeales; family Miltoncostaeaceae; genus DATFWK01. Next base: position 18,358 of record DATFWK010000097.1, read on the forward strand.
GCGCGCCAGGAGCGGGTGGGCATGGGATGGGGCAACCAGGACCACCACACCTTCCGCAGCTCGCGCGCCGCCTTCGCCGAGCTGATGGCGTTCTTCCGCACGCTCGGCTTCGCCGCCCGGGAGCGCTTCTACGCCGGCGAGGAGGCCGGCTGGGGCGCGCAGGTGCTCGAGCAGCCGGGCGCCGGGGTGGTCGTGTTCGCCGACGTGGACCTCGACCCGGCGGAGCACGACCTCGACTTCGCGGCCGCCCCGCTGCCGCCGTCCGAGCGCATGAGCACGGTCGGCGTCTGGTGCGCGCTCCATGGGGAGTCGCTGCTCGCCGCGGGCATGCACCACCTCGAGGGGCAGTTCGACTTCGACCGCCTCCAGGACGACCTCGGCCGCGACGGCGTGGGCTTCATGGCGCCCTTCTCCGACATGGCGCACCTGCGCCAGTGCTTCACCCAGGCCGAGATGTGGCCGGTCGAGCCGGCCCGGGTGGAGGCGCTCGTGGCCGCGGGTCATCTCGCCGCCGACCGGGCCGAGGCGTTCCTGCAGGGCGGGGCGCCGGGCAGCCATCTCGAGAACCTGGCCCGGGGCGGCGGTTTCAAGGGCTTCAACCAGCACAACGTGTCGAAGACCATGCGCGCGACGGACCCCCGCCGTTACCGCGCGCCCGCGCCGGCGGGCGCGTCGTAGGCTCCGCGCACCCGCCGCCAGCGCCCGCCGCCGGGGCCGTCCGGCCGCCGGATTCGCCTGACGGACGCGATGCAGTACCCTAACCGGGATGGCGCGCCGTCTCCGCCGCCGGCGCCACCTCTCGCGAAGGAGCCGTCGGACGTGACCCTCTTGGAGCAGCCGACCAGGGGCGACCAGCCCGAGCAGCCTGAGCCCCGCCAGCTCAAGGCGCCGATGTTCGCCGACGACGCCCGTCAGCTCGCAGAGCAGTGGCGGGTGCTCACCCGCCTCGCGACCGGCGTCGCGATCCTCACCGCGCCGTTCTTCTTCCTGCTCCTGTACCAGGTCGGCGGATGGACGCTCGCGGCAGCGATCTTCGTGACGCTACTGGCCGTGGTCATGTTCCGCGGCCTCGTCGAGGTGCTCACGCGGAAGTTCATCCCCTACCCGAGCCTGTTCGGCGACGAGGGACGGCTGCGCGAGGAGGACCTGATCTCGCGGCGCCGCGCGTGGTTCTGGCGGCGGGTCTTCAAGTTCATCATCACGATCGCGGTCCTCTACTCCGCGTTTGCGCTGCTCATCTGGGTCGTGAAGGCGTTCGGCGGTGGCATCTCGATCGGCGACGCGTTCGCGGCCCCGGTCAACTGGATGCAGGACCAGGCCAACGACCCGAACTCCCGGTACCAGTTCATCTACCTGGCGATCTCGCTGCCGATCCTGTTCTTCGTCAACTTCTTCATCTTCATGGGCCCGCTGCTCTACGCGGGTATCCGCCAGATCTCGGCGTTCGAGCCGGGTGACGCCGACTGGGGCGTGCGCCTGGACGACGTGCGCGGCCAGGCGGAGCCGAAGGAGGAGATCCGCCGCATCGTCAACCTCTGGCAGTCCGGCGACGACTTCGAGCGCGCCGGCGGAAAGCGGGAGCGCGGCGTGCTCTTCCTGGGCCCGCCCGGCACCGGCAAGACCATGCTCGCGAAGGCGATCGCGACCGGCTTCAACTGCCCGTTCGTCTCGATCCCAGGCTCGGCCTTCGCGCAGACCTTCATCGGCATCGACGTCGTGCTGGTGATGTACATGGCGTGGCGCGCCCGGCGCCTGGCCACCAAGTGGGGCGGCCAGTGCATCGTTTTCATCGACGAGATCGACGCCGTCGGCATGCGCCGGCAGGCGCTCGCGGACGGGCTGGGGATGAGCCCCGCCGTGGTCCCGACGATCCACGACTACTGCTTCTACGGACCCTACGGCGCGATCAACCCCACGGGCGACCTCATCCTCGAGGACGAGGCCTGGCGCAACCGCCTGTTCGCGGCTCGTGCGCCCGAGCGGCGCGCGGTCTATCCGGCGCCCATCCAGCGCTTCTCGGACAAGGTCCGCGGCTACGCGATGCCCGGGATGATGGGCGGCGGCGGCCAGGGCGGCCTCCAGCAGCTGCTCGTGGTGATGGACGGCGTCACGACGCCGAAGGCCTCGCGCCGCTTCTTCACGAACCGGATGAACACCTGGATGGACGCCTCGTACATCGTCCCCCAGCGGATCGGGGCTCTGCGGCTGCGGCTGCCGCCGGCCCCGGCGCGGACCGAGCAGATCTACTTCATCGGGGCCTGCAACGTGCCGCTCGAGGTGCTCGACCCGGCGCTCACGCGTCCCGGCCGGATGGGGCGCCACGTGCGCTTCCGCACTCCGAACAAGGACGACCGCCAGGACATCTTCGACCTCTATCTCGGCAAGGTCATGCACGACCCGGAGCTTGACCGCCCGGAGAAGCGCGAGGAGCTCGCCCGCATCACGATGGGCCACTCGCCGGCGATGATCGAGCAGGTCTGCTCGATGGCCCTGACCGTCGCCCACCACGAGGGGCGCGAGCGCTTCGACTGGCAGGACCTGGTCGACGCGATCACCACGGTCGAGGCCGGCATCGACACCGGCTTCAAGTACATCCCGGAGGAGGGTCGCGCGATCGCGATCCACGAGGCCGGGCACGCGGTCACCGGCCACGTCTTCCAGAAGGGCCGCATCTCCACCCGCCTCACGATCCGCCCGCGGGGCAGCTCCGGCGGCCATCACGCCATGGGCGAGAAGGACGAGCGCTTCGCGCACTGGCGCCACGAGATGTTCGCCAACCTCATCTGGAGCCTCGGGGCGATGGCGGCCGAGAAGGTCTTCTACGGCGAGAACTCGACCGGCGTCGGCGGCGACCTCTCCAGCGCGACCGCGGTGGCCGGCCTGATGGTCGGCAGCTGGGGCATGGCGCCGGAGGTGCCGGACCTCGGCGACCGCTTCGAGAGCGAGGCCGAGCGCGAGAAGGCCGAGCGCAGGCTGATGCGGAAGTTCGAGAAGGTGGGCACCCAGCTCATGGCGCGCGCCTCCGTCGGCGCGGCGAGCACGGGCGACCCGCTCGGCGCGGTGCTCGGCGACCCGACCAAGCGGGCCATGATCGCCCAGCTGCTCGGCCAGTCCTTCTGCGCCGCGTACTGGCTCATCGAGGGCAACCGCGAGGGGGTCGAGCGCGTGGCCGACGTGCTGATCGAGAAGCGCGAGCTCTTCGGCGACGAAGTGGTCAATCTCCTCGACAGCCTCAACCTCCGCATCCCGGAGGTCGATCCTCTTGACGAGTCCCGATGGCCGAAGGTCTGATCCCCACGCCCATCCCCGCCGCGCAGGCGGAGGAGCCCACGCCCAAGCGCCGGCCGCACTGGAAGCGGTTCGTCGCCGTGTTCGTCGGGCTCGGCGTGGTGCTGGGCGCGGCGGCCATCGGCATCGTCTTCTCGGCGATGAACGACCGCCCCGGCGCCTGGTCGAGCTGGCGGCCGACCTCGAGCGACCCGCTGCAGCGCGCGCACGAGATCGCCGACCACGTGGAGGGCCGCTACCAGGACGCCCCCGGACAGCGGCTCGCGACCGTCTCGAGCGGCCAGACGCTGAACCCGAGCCTCCCGGCGGCCACGGTCGTCCGGGCCCAGGGCGACAACGGCGTCTTCGACCTCGCCCTCGACAACAGCCTGTACTTCACGCTCTGCGGCACGGGCGTCGGCTGCTCGATCCCCGGCCCGGACGTCAAGAACGGCCGCCTGCCGGTGCTCGCGCGCGAGGCGCTCGAGCTGGCCCTCTACAGCTTCAAGTACATCCACGAGGTGGACTCGGTCTTCGTGATCCTGCCGCCGGGCTTCGGGGACAACCAGCAGAGCTACTCGACCTACTTCTTCCGCCGCGGCGACCTGAAGGGCCCGCTCTCGCGGCCGCTCTCGCGCACGCTGCCCGGCGGCCCGCCGCTGCCATCCACCCTGCCCGGCCCGCAGCGCGCACAGATCGCCGCGCTGACCGCAGGCACGCGCTTCCGGCTCGTCGTGACGCCGAGCGAGGACCGCAACTTCACGGTGCTCCTGCTCACGCCGATGACGCCCTGAGCGGGGCGCCCGGCTACTCGGCGGGGGCGGACCCCCCGCCGTCGGCCGCGCCCTTGCGGCTGACGTAGGCCTCGACGAGCAGCAGGTTCGCCTCCCCGGCGCGCTGGACGACGCGGAGGAGCTCGGACATGGTCGCGACCTCCTCGACCTGCTCGGTGACGAACCACTGCAGGAAGGCCTCGGTGGCGTAGTCGCTGCCGGTGCGGGCCATGCGCACCAGGTCGTCGATCTGCCGGGTGACCTGGAGCTCCCAGTCGAGGGCCGAGCCGACGACCTCCTCGGAGCTCTCGAAGTCCGCCTTCGGAGCCTCCAGCGCCGGGATGACGACGCGAGCGCCCGCGTCCTGGAGGTAGCGCCAGAACTTCATCGCGTGCACGTGCTCCTCGGCGGCCTGGCGCTCGAAGAAGCCCGCCAGCTCGGGCAGGCCCTCGGCGTCGAACCACGCGGAGGCCTCGAGGTACTGGACGTGGGCCGAGAGCTCCCGCCCCATGTGCACGTTCAGCGCGTCGGCCATCTCGGCTGCGACCGGCATCCTGCTCACCTCCCTCGGCGTGGGCGCCGTGAGTCTACTTCAGGCCCTGCTGCCGATCCCGCTCGGCCCGCCGGGCGCGCTCCGCGCGGCTCGCCATCACGACGAGCGCGGTTACCACCCCGCCCCAGAAGATCCCGTACGAGATGACCAGCGCCACCGGCAGGTCGAAGAGTGCGAGGTGCAGGAGGGCGAGCACCACCGCGGCCGGCGGGAAGACGATCGCCGCCTGGACCTGTGCCGGCAGGGCCTCCCACCGGCGGACCAGCGACCCGTGCTCCTCGTCCATGGGCCAAGGATAGGACAGGGCCGCCTTTACCCAGCCCGGCTGGCGACCGATAGGAGAATGAATGGACGGTCGTCCACGCCAGCGGGCCCTGCCCGCCGCGCTCGCGCTCGTAGCCGTCGCCCTCTCCTCGGCCGCCGCCGTCGCGGCGCCGAGCGCGGCGTCGCTCGCCCGCGCCGACCGCCGGCTCGGTGCCGAGGAGGCGGCCCTGGACCGGTCCATGACCGCCCACCGCGCCTCGCTGCTCGAGGTGCGCCAGCGGATCGACTCCCTTCAGCAGGGCTTCGCCGACCGTGCAGCGCTGGTCGACGGCGTCGTGGCGGACCTGCGCGCGCAGTCGCTGCCGGGGGTGCTCGGCGGGCTCGCCGAGGCCGCCCCGCCCGGGCGCGAGATCCTGGTTGCGGACCGCCGGCGGATCGCCCGTCTCTCGCGCGCGGAGGCGACCCTCCTGCGCCGCTCCAGCGCGCTTGCGGGCCGCCAGGAGCGCCGCGGGGTCCAGCGGGCCCTGGTCGACGCCGGCCTCGCGAAGGCACGGGCCCGGGAGGCGGCCCAGGCCGCGGCCCGAAAGCGCGCGGAGGCCCGCCGGGCGGCCGCGGCCGCGCGTGCCGCCGCGCTCGCCCCGAACCGGACCGGCCCGGCGCCACCGCCCCCGAGCTACCGCCCTGCGCCGACGGCGCGGACGATCGAGCCGGGCCTGCCGGCCGACGTCATCGCTCGCCGCCTGCTGCGCTGACCCGCCCGCCGGGCGGGTCGTGCTCCACTAGGCCGGCATGCCCTCGGGGACGTCCTCGCTGTCGTAGCTCACGAGCGAGAAGACGTCGTAGCCCGCGAGGCGCTCGCGCCCGGGCAGGAACGTCAGCTCGACGACGAAGGCGATCCCGACGACGACGCCGCCGAGCTCCTCGACCAGCTCGCACTTGGCCTTGGCGGTGCCGCCGGTGGCCAGGAGGTCGTCGTGGACGAGCACGCGCGCCCCCTCCGGGATCGCGTCGATGTGGAGCTCGATCGAGTCGGTCCCGTACTCGAGCGCGTACTCCCGGCTCAGGACGCGCCAGGGGAGCTTGCCCGGCTTGCGGGCGGCGGCGAAGCCGACCCCGAGCTCGTAGGCCACGGCGCCGCCAACGATGAACCCGCGCGCCTCGGCGCCGAGGACCACGTCCACCTCCCGCGGCCGGGCCCACTCGGCGATGCCGTCCACGCATGCCGCCATGCCCTGCGCGTCGGCGAACAGGGGCATCAGGTCGTAGAAGAGGATGCCCGGCTTCGGGTGGTTCGGGATCTTCCGGATCGCCGAGTCGATGTCGAAGGGCACGCCGTGTCCTTTCGTCGGGGGTCCGGTGCCGGGCCGGCCGGTCAGGGGGCGACGATCTTCCTGAGCTCCGAGACCAGCATGAGGTGGCGCATGTGCGAGGCCAGGGCGGCCAGGTTCTCGAGCTCGGTGAGGGCCTCGCGGCGGCGGTCCGGGTTCTTGGAGCGAAGGCCCGCCGCGAGCACCTGCTCCAGGAGGCCGGCCTCGCGCTCGGCCGCGACGCGGAAGAGCCGCAGGTGGCGCGCCTCTACCCCGAACGCCGCGAGCTCGAGCGCGGTCTGCACGGTCTCGCGGTCCGTCTCGTCGTACCCCTGGCCCTCGTGGCCGCCGATGAGCCCGAACTGCTCGAGCGACTGGACCAGCGACGCCGGCGCGTCGGTGGAGTCGATGAGCTCCTCCGCGCTGATGCGCGCGCTCGGCGGCGGCTCCGTGAGGTTCGCCCGCTTCAGCTGCCGCGCCTGGTTCACGACGCTGAAGCTGCCGCTGGCGGAGCTCTCGAGCTCCTGGCGTATCACGCGCAGCGGCAGGAACTCGTCGCGCTGGAGCCGCAGGATCATGCGCAGCCGCTCGACGTCGCGCGGCGAGTAGAGGCGGTACCCGCCGGGCGTGCGCTCCGGCGCGATCAGCCGCTGCTCCTCCAGGAAGCGGATCTTGGAGATCGACACGGACGGGAACTCCGGCTTCAGGAGCTCGCAGACCCGCCCGATCGTGAGGGCCTTCTCCTCCGCGCCGGGCACGGCGCTCTCGGTGACGATCTCGCTCATCCGGCGATGAAGGTCAGCCTGAACTTGCCGATCTGGAGCTCGTCGCCGTCGGCCAGGACCTCGTCCTCCTCGATGCGCCGCCGATTGACGTACGTTCCGTTCAGGCTGCCGAGGTCCTTCAGGACGACCGTGTCGTCGTTGCGGAAGACGACCGCGTGGTTGCGCGAGACCGTGACGTCGTCGAGGAAGATGTCGCTGTCGGGCGACCGCCCGATCGTCACCCAGCGGCCGACCGGGAAGATCTCGCCGGTCGGCCCGCCGCCCGAGCGGACGGCGAGCGTCGGCCCCTCCACGGCGACGCCACCGCTCCAGACGCCGGAGTCGGCCTCGGCGTCCCCGATCGCGAACGGGCCCGTGGTGTCCCCAACCTTGCCCTCGACGTGCAGCAGGGCACCGCAACGCTCGCAGTAGTTGTGCGCCTCGCTCTGGTGGAACCCGCACTCGGGGCAGTACATGCAAGGAGATTAGCCGATTCCGGCCCCAAGGCTCATGTGGAGGCTGAGACTCGCGCCCGCGGCCACACCGTGCGGGCGTAGTGGACCAGCGAGATCAGGCAGAGCGCGACGGCCGTCCAGAACAGGGCGTCGGCCCAGATGGACGTGGTCAGCATCGCCAGGCCGGTGCCGCACATGGCGGTCGCCGAGCTCGCCTTGCCGAGCGCGTCAACTCTCAACGGGCGGCCGCGGCTGGCCAGCACCGCGAACGCGCCGACGGCGATCACGTCGCGCGCCAGGATGATCACCGGGCCGGGCCACGAGAAGCGCCCGAGCGCGATCAGGCCGACCAGGCCGGTCGCGAGCAGCAGCCGGTCCGCGAGCGGGTCGGCGATGCGCCCGAAGCGCGTACGCGCGTCGAGCAGGCGGGCGAGGTTGCCGTCAATGACGTCCGTGATCCCGATCACGCCGAAGCAGACGCCGGCGCGGATCGACGTCGGCCCGGGGTCCACCGCCACGAAGTACGCCAGCACCGGCAGGCCCAGGATCCGCAGGACGGTGATCGCGTTGGGGAGCCAGCGCAGGCGTCTCATCGCGACCCCTCGGCAGGTGCATCGCTCAGTCGGGGCGAGAGGATTCGAACCTCCGACCGCCCGGCCCCCAGCCGGGTGCGCTACCAGGCTGCGCCACGCCCCGTGGCCCGATCCAGGCTACCACAGGGCCCTGTCCCGGCCGTCAGCCTCGCAGCGGAAGCTCGTCCCAGAGCCGGCGGATCGCCGCCGCCGCGCCCTCGAGGGAAACCTCACGCTTCTCGCGGCCGCGGCGGACCTGCACCTCGACAGGCCCGTCCGGCAGCGTCCGCTTGCCGATCGTGACGCGCAGCGGGCAGCCGAGCAGCTCGGCCTCGACGAACTTCTCGCCGGGCGACATCCCCTCGCGGTCGTCGTAGAGCACCTCGAGCCCGGCCTCGCCCAGGTCGTCGACGAGGCGGTCCGCCAGCTCGGCCTGCGGCGAGCCCGGCTCGCCGATCAGCACGAGGTGGACGTCGAAGGGCGCCACGGACTTCGGCCAGACGATGCCGGCGTCGTCATGGGACTGCTCGATGACCGCGGCCGCGGTCCGCGCCGGGCCGATGCCGTAGGAGCCCATGTAGATGGGGCGCTCGATGCCGTCCTGGTCCAGGTAGGTGGCGCCGAGGGCCTCGGAGTAGCGGGTCCCGAGCTTGAAGATGTTGCCGACCTCGATCACGCGCTCCAGCTCGAGCGGGCGGTCGCCGATCGGGTCGCCCTCCCCCTCCAGCACCTCCCGGACGTCCGCCGTCTCGGCCTGGAAGTCCCGGCCCAGCACGACGCCGCGCAGGTGGACGCCGTCCCGGTTCGCGCCGGTCACGTAGTGGCCGCGCTCGATGGTCGCGTCGGCCACCACGCGGACCCGGTCGCCCAGCCCGACCGGACCGAGCGAGCCGGGCGACGCTCCGAACCACTCCCGGATCTCCTCCGGGTGGGCGGCGCGGTGGGGGCCGACGATGCGGGCGAGCTTCAGCTCGTTCAGCTGGTGCTCGCCGCGGACGATCGCGAGCACGGGGCCGGAGTCGGCGACCACGACGACGCTCTTCGCGAGCACGGCCGGGTCGAGCCCGGTGAAGTCGGCCAGCGCGGCGATCGTCTCGATGCCCGGCGTGTCGAAGGCCTCGGGCGCATCCGGGGCCGGGCCGAACGCCGGCTCGCGCGGAATCGAGGAGGCCACTTCGACGTTCGCCGCATACCCGCTCTCGTCGTTCTTGGCGACGACGTTCTCCCCCACCTCCGCGGGCGCCATGAACTCGTGCGCGCCGGTCCCGCCCATCATCCCGGTGTCGCTCGCCACCTCGTACCAGCGCAGCCCGCAACGGTCGAAGATGCGGGCGTACGCGCGCGCGTGCGCCTGGTACGAGGCCTCGAGCCCGGCCTCGTCGCGGTCGAAGGAGTACGAGTCCTTCATCGTGAACTCTCGGACCCGCAGGACCCCGCTCTTGGGCCGCGGCTCGTCGCGCAGCTTGGTCTGCAGGTGGTACCAGCTCTGCGGCAGGTCCCGATAGCTGCGGATCTCGCGTGCGGCGTGCCAGGTGACGATCTCCTCGTGCGTCATCGCGAGCACCATGCGCCGGCCCGAGCGGTCCTCGAGGCGGAACTGCTCCGGCAGGCCGTAGCGGCCGGTCTCCTCCCAGATCTCCGCCGGGTGCATCACCGGCATCAGGATCTCCTGGGCGCCGATCGCGTCCATCTCCTCCCGGATGATCCGTTCGATGCGGGCGATCGTGCGCAGGCCGAACGGCAGGAACGTGTAGAGGCCGGCCGCGAGCTGGCGCACCAGGCCCGCGCGCACCATCAGCTTGTGGCTGACCGCCTCGGCGTCCGCGGGCGGGTCGCGGAGCGTCGGCCACAGGCGCCCGGTGAGCCGCCACGCCCCCTTCCGGGGCGGGGCGGCCATCCCCCACCCCTCAGGTGTCGCTTCGGCGCGGTCCGTCGGGGTGCTTGGGGTCGTAGTCGTCTCCGTCCTCGGGCTCGATGAAGATGCGGGTGGCGTCGGGCTCCGCGAGCGAGATCCGCCGCTCGGCCTCGTCGATCGTATCCTCTATCTCCTCGGCATCGAGATGGTCGGCGAACTCGACGTCCGCGGCCACGAGGATCTCGTCCGGGCCGAGATGGACGGCGTCCAGGTCGAGCACGCGCTCCACGCCGGGCGTGCCCTCGATCGCCCGCCGGATTGCCGCGGTCTCGTCGGGCTCGGGCGAGCGCCCCAGGAGCAGCTTCCGGCTCTGGGCCGCGAGGATGACGGCGATCGCGCCGAGCAGCACGCCGATCGCGATCGAGGCCCCGCCGTCCCAGGCGTTGTTGTCGGTGGCCTGGGTCAGGGCGATACCGATCGCGGCGATCGCGAGGCCGACCAGTGCCGTCGTGTCCTCGAAGAGCGCGGTCTTCGAGGTGGGATCGCGCGAGCGGCTGATGAACTCGAAGAGCCCGCGGCCCTCCGCCCGCGCGCTGGCGCGGAAGTGGTGCACGGCGTACGTGAGCGCGGTGGCCTCGAACACCGCCGCGAACGCCAGCGACAGGTATGCGATGCCGGCGTGGTCGAGCTTCCCGCCGCCTTCCGAGATCTTCGCGGCGCCCTCGACGACGCTGAAGGTGCCGCCGATCGAGAAGATCAGGACGGCCGAGACGAAGCCCCAGAAGAAGCGCTCGCGCCCGTAGCCCATCGGGTGGTCCTCGTCCGCGACGCGGGCGGCGAGGGCGATGGAGAGCAGCAGGAGCCCCTGGTTGACAGTGTCCGCCACGGAGTGGGCGAACTCGGCGTAGAGGGCGCTCGAGCTCGAGATGATGGCCGCGGTGAGCTTGACGACCGCGACCAGGGCGTTGCCGATGAGCGCGGCCCAGACGACCCTTCGCGCGTCGACCCCACGACGGGCCCTCGCGAACGTTGCGGTTGCCGGCGCCGCCAGCGGTAGGGGCGCCGTGCGAGTACTTCGGGGAGGGTCCTCGTTCACCCGCGCGGCAGGGTAGCAGTCCTCTCGGCGGACGCGCCGCTGCCCGGTGGATACCGCCGCTCCACGTATTCCTCGACCATCCGCATGAAGTCGTCGGCCAGCGACGCCCCCTCGAGCGTGACGACCTTCTCGCCGTCCACGTACACCGGCGCGCGGGGCTCCTCGCCCGTGCCGGGCAGGCTGATGCCGATGTCGGCGGCCCGGCTCTCGCCCGGGCCGTTGACGATGCAGCCCATCACCGCGACGCGCAGCTCCGCCGCGCCCGGGCGCTCGCTGCGCCAGGCCGTCATGCGCTCCTCGAGGCGCGACTCGATGCGCTGCGCCAGCTCCTGGAAGACCGTGCTGGTCGTGCGCCCGCAGCCCGGGCAGGCCGTCACCTGCGGGCGGAACGAGCGCAGGCCGAGGCTCTGGAGCACGTCCAGGCACACCCGCACCTCGAGCGCGCGGTCCCCGCCGGGCTCCGGGGTGAGGCTGGCGCGGATGGTGTCGCCGACCCCCTCCTGGAGCAGCACCCCCAGCGCCGCGGCGGTCGAGACGATGCCCTTGCTGCCCATCCCCGCCTCGGTCAGGCCGAGGTGGAGCGGGTAGTCGCATCGCAGGGCCAGCTCGCGGTAGGCGGCGATCATCTCCGGCAGGCGGCTGGCCTTGCAGGAGAGGACGATGCGGTCGTGCGGGAGGCCGATCTCCTCCGCGGCGGCGGCCGAGCGCAGCGCGCTCTCGACCATCGCCTCGCGCACCACCGCCTCCGCGCTGGCGGGCTCGGCGCGGCGCGCGTTGGCCTCCATCAGCCCGTCCAGCAGCTCCGGGTCGAGCGAGCCGGCGTTCACGCCGATGCGGATCGGCTTGGCGTGGTCGATGGCCGCCTGGATCACGGCGGCGAAGTTCGCGTCGTGGCGCGCCCCGCGCCCGACGTTGCCCGGGTTGACGCGCAGCTTGTCGAGGGCCTCGGCGGCATCAGGGAACTCCCGCAGCAGCGTGTGGCCGTTGTAGTGGAAGTCCCCCACGAGGGGCACGTCCACACCGTGCTCGTCGCGGAGGCGCTCGCGGATCTCCGACACGCGGGCGGCCGAGGCTCGGTTGTTGACCGTGATACGGACGATCTCGGAGCCCGCCAGCGCGAGCTCGGCCACCTGCCGCGCCGTGCCCGGCGCGTCCGCCGTGTCGGTGTTCGTCATCGACTGGACGACCACCGGTGCGCCGCCCCCCATCTGGACGTCACCGACCATGCAGCCCACCGAGCCACGGCGCTCGCCGCTCACGGCGTGAAGCCGCTCCCGGTCAGCCGTCCGATGTCGTTGTTGAGGGCGTACACGAACAGGATCGCGAGGATCGCGAGGCCGACGAAGGAGGCCCGCTCGAAGCTGGCACGGGGCGTGGGCCGCCCGCGCACCTTCTCGATGATCGCGAAGAGGATGTGGCCGCCGTCGAGCGGCAGCAGCGGGATCAGGTTCATGATCGCGAGGATCAGGCTCAGGATCCCGATGAAGCGGAGCACGGTCGTCGCGCCCTGGTTCGACGCGTCGTTGTAGATCGCGCCGATGCCGACGACCGAGGAGACCTCGCCCCTCGCCTTCTGGCTCGTGAACAGGCGCCCGAGGCCCTTCACCTGCTCGGTCACCAGGAAGCGCGAGTAGTCCCCGGCCTCGCGGATGCCGCCGACGAAGCCGAACGACTGCTTCGGCCCGGCCACCTGGTCGAACGCGAACCCGAGCCGCCCGACCGTGCGGCCGTCCGGGTCGGTCGCCCGCGTGAGCGGCGGCGACGTGCGCTCGAACACGTCGTTCCCGCGCCGGAACGTCACCCGGACGCGCTCGCCCGGGTGCGACTGGAGCTCGGTGCGCACCCGCGAGAGGTCGCCGGTGGCGGCGACGCCGTTCACGGACACCAGCCGGTCGCCGGGCTGGAGCCCGACGGCGGCCGCCGGCGTGCCGGTGCCGACGGCGGCGACGCGGTTGGTGTCCACGCCGATCGGGATGCCGTACCAGAAGACCGCCGCGAACAGGAGGAACGCGACGATGATGTTGACCGCCGGGCCGGCGAAGATCGTCGCGATCTTGGCCCAGGTCGGCTTCGCGTAGTAGGCGCCCGCCTCCACCTCGGGCGAGGGCGGGATGCGCCGCACCACCTCCCCCGTGCGCTCGTCGCGGACCTCCTCGACGAGCTCCTCCCGGGTCATCCCGGTGATCTTCACGTAGCCGCCGGCGGGGATCCATCCGATGCGGTATTCGGTTCCGCCCCGGCGGAAACGGGCGAGCGGGCGCCCGAAGAAGATCGAGAACCGCTCGACGCGCATCCCGCAGGCCTTGGCGACGACCATGTGCCCGGCCTCGTGGAGGAGGACCAGGGCCATCAGGACGCCGATGAAGGCGACGACGTTGACGCCGCTCACGCCCGCACCTCGAGCAGCGCGCCGGCAGCAGCCCGCGCCGCGGCGTCGGCCTCGGCCACCGCAGCGAGCGCGTCCGCGGGTCCCTGCGGGACCTCGGCGAGCGCGTGCTCGACCAGGGCCGGGATCTCCGTGAAGGCCACCCGGCCGTCCAGGAAGGCGGCCACCGCGACCTCGTTGGCGGCGTTCAGCACGGCCGGCGCCGTGCCGCCCGCCCGCCCGGCCTCGCGGGCCAGCGGGAGGCAGCGGAAGGCCTCCTCGTCGGGCGCCTCGAACTGGAGCGTGCGGCCGACCAGGTCCGCCGGCGGCGCCGGCGGGGGCGGGTCCGGCCAGCGCAGCGCGTAGCCGATCGGCACGCGCATGTCCGGAGGGCCGCAGTGGGCCAGCAGGCTTCCGTCCTCGAGCCGGACGAGCGCGTGGACGAGCGACTGGGGGTGGACGACGACCTCGATGCGGTCGTAGGGCATGCCGAAGAGGTGATGCGCCTCGATCAGCTCGAGCCCCTTGTTCATCAGCGTCGCCGAGTCGATCGTGATCTTCGCGCCCATGTTCCACGTGGGGTGCGCGAGTGCCTGCTCAGGCGTGACGCCCTCGAGCTCGTCCGCGGTCCGCCCCCGGAACGGGCCCCCCGAGGCGGTCAGCACGGCGGCCTCGACCCGCTCGGGCGCCACGCCGGCCAGCAGCTGGAAGAGCGCGGAGTGCTCCGAGTCCACCGGCACCAGGCCGGCGCCGGTGCGCGCGCGCACCTCCGCCACCAGCTCGCCGCCGACGACCAGGCTCTCCTTGTTCGCGAGCGCAACCGGCACGCCGCGCTCGAGCGCGGCGAGCGTCGGCCGCAGACCCGCCGCACCGACGAGGCCGTTGAGCACGAGGTCCGGCTGGCTCGCCTCGATGAGCCCGGCCAGGTCGGGATCATGCGGCACGGTGCCGCCGCCCTCGGCGGCCGCCGTGTGGGCGACGCCACGGGCCGCGGCCTGGGCGGCCATCTCCGCGACCCGCCCGCCGCAGGCCAGCCCCGCGCAGCACAGGTCGTCCGCGCCGTCGATGACCTCGAGGGCCTGGACGCCGATGGAGCCGGTACAACCGAGGACGAGCACGCGCTTCACGACCTACCGAGTGTAGACGGCCCACCCCCACCGGGCCGAGGCGAGCGGCCCGGGCGGCGGTCGACTAGTCTCCCGCCGTGGCGCGGATCTCGAAGGACACGAAGGTCGAGGCGCTCTCGCGGGCACCCCTCTTCGAGGGGCTCTCGCGCAAGGAGCTCCAGGAGATCGCGCGCGGCTCGGAGGACATGGACGTGGAGCCCGGCAGGGTCCTCTGCCGCGAGGGCGGGCTCGGCCAGGAGTTCTTCGTCATCACCGAGGGCGAGGCCGAGGTCCGCCGCAAGGGACGGCGGCGCGGCGTGCTCGGCCCGGGGGACTTCTTCGGCGAGATCGCGCTGATCGACCGCTCGCCGCGGACGGCGACCGTCACCGCGACGACGCCCCTGCGCTTCTTCGTGCTGACGCGCAGGACGTTCCTGTCGCTCCTCGACGACAACCCCGCCGTCGAGCGCAAGATCCTGCGCACCCTCGCGCGCCGGGCGCTCTCCGACTCCGGCAGCGCCTGAGCCGGGCCCAGCGGTGGTCTCGGGCGAGCCGGCGCCGCTGCTGGCGTGCGACGCGCCCGGCATCCTCTACAGGGCCTTCTACTCCGTCCCGGACTCGGTGACCGACGAGGAGGGCGCGCCGGTGAACGCGCTCCTCGGATCGGTCAACCAGGTGCTCTGGTGCGTCGAGCGCTACTCGCCGCGCGCGGTCATCCTCTGCTTCGGCGCCGAGGCCGCCGCCTACCGCACGGCGGCCTATCCCCCCTACCACGCCACCCGCCCGCCGATGCCGGATGCGCTCGCGGCGCAGTGGGCGAAGGCGCCCGCGCTCTACGGGGCGCTCGGCTGGTGGGTCGCGAGCGACGAGGAGCTCGAGGCCGACGACCTCATGGGCACGCTCGCCCAGATCGAGACCGCCGCCGGCGGCGGCACGCTGATCCTCACGGCCGACCGGGACATGTTCCAGTGCGTCGGGGACGCGGTCACCGTGCTGCTGCAGCGCGCCCGCAGGGAGGGCCCCGAGGAGGTCGGTCCCGCGGGCGTCCGCGAGCGCTACGGCATCGATCCCGCCCTGGTCCCGGACTTCATCGCGCTCAGGGGCGACCCCTCGGACGGCCTCCCCGGCGCGAAGGGCATCGGCGCCAAGACGGCGGCCGAGCTCCTTCGCCGGCACGGCGACCTCGACGGGGTCATCCGTGCCGCGCGGGACGAGCGGCCGGCCGTGCGCCAGGCGCTCTTCGGGCAGGCGGACGAGCTGCGGATGTTCCGGGACGTCGCGACGCTGCGGCGGGCCGGCATCGAGCGCCCGGACGACCGTCCCACCGATCGCGAGGGCGGCGCCGTCGCGGCCCGGGAGCTCGGCATGGTGCGGCTCGCCGAGCGCCTCGCCGGCAACTGAGGGCCGGGCTACGTCAGCCAGATGGTCGCGAAGTATCCCGCGATCGCCGTGAAGAGCATCGCGTCGAACCGGTCGAGCACCCCGCCGTGGCCGGCCAGCACGCGCCCTGAGTCCTTCACGCCGACGGACCGCTTCAGGA
>DATFWK010000098.1:0-3824 GCA_035259345.1 Miltoncostaeaceae bacterium
TGGTGCCTGGCAGGTGAGGGCGGATCCGCATCAGGTCGGGCGAGACGTTATCGGAGGGTACGGCGTGCATGCCGATTTCCCTGTCACATCACATCATCGGCTCAGCCGATTCGTTCCTTGACGAGCTGCGCAACCTCGGTCGGGTTCGTCGCCACGCGGACGCCCTGCGCCTCGAGGGCCTCCTTCTTGCCCTGCGCCGTGCCGGACGAGCCGGTGATGATCGCGCCAGCATGACCCATCTGCTTCCCGGGCGGCGCCTGGAAGCCGGCGATGTAGCCGACGACCGGCGTCGACATGGTGGAGGCGATGAAGTCGGCCGCCTTCTCCTCCTCGCTCCCGCCGATCTCGCCGACCATCACGACGAGGTCCGTCTCGGGGTCCGCCTCGAAGCGGCCGAGGATGTCGATGAACGAGCTCCCGACGACCGGGTCGCCGCCGATCCCCACGACGCTGCTCTGACCGATGCCGACCTGCGCGAGCTCCTTGGAGATCTGGTAGGTCAGGGTCCCGCTGCGGCTGACCAGCCCGACCCGGCCGGGCTGGAAGACCTGCGTCGGCATGATGCCGACGGTCGCCTTCCCGGGGCTGATGACGCCCGGGCAGTTCGGGCCGACGAGGGTCTGGTTCCCGCGCCGGAGCTGGGTGTAGACCCGCATCATGTCGTGGGCCGGGATTCCCTCGGTGATGCAGATGATGAGGTCGACGCCGCTCTCGATCGCCTCGTAGAGCGCGTCCGTGGCGAAGCGTGGCGGGACGAAGACCATCGCGGTGTTCGCGTCGGTCTCGCCGACCGCGTCGGCGACCGTGTTGAAGACCGGGATGCCGTCGACGCTCTGCCCGGCCTTGCCCGGCGTGACGCCCGCGACGACGTTCGTGCCGTACGCCTTGTTGCGCGTGGCGTGGAAGGCGCCCTCGCGCCCCGTGATGCCCTGGACCACGAGGCGCGTGCCGCCGTCGACGAGGATGCTCACGCCGCCTCCTTCGCGAGGGCGACGGCCCGCTCGGCCGCCGAGAGCATCGTCTGCTCGACCACGACATTCGACGGTGCCCGCTCCGCGATGATGCGCCGGCCCTCCTCCTCGTTCGTGCCGTCGAGGCGGACCACGATCGGGATGGACGTGCCGAGCCGGTCGATGGCGGTCAGCAGCCCCTCGGCCACCTCATCGCCCCGCGTGATGCCGCCGAAGATGTTGATGAGCAGCACGCGCACCTTGGGGTCCGATAGCAGGACCTCGAGCGCCGTCACGACCTCGTCCGCCTTCGAGCCGCCGCCCGCGTCGAGGAAGTTGGCCGGGCGGCCGCCGGCGAGCGCGACCACGTCGAGCGTGCTCATGACCAGGCCGGCGCCGTTGCCGAGGATGCCGACGTCGCCGTCCAGCTTCACGTACGTGACGCCCCGCTCCGCGGCCATCTGCTCCTGGGGGTCGGCCGCCTCGACGTCGCGGAGGGCGGCAAGATCTGGGTGGCGGTAGAGGGAGTTGTTGTCGACCGTGACCTTGGCGTCGAGCGCGACCACCGCCCCGTCGGCGGTGAGGATGAGCGGGTTGATCTCGAGCAGCATGAGGTCGTCCGCGACGAAGCCGTCGTAGGCGCGGGCCAGCACGTCGGCGACGCCGCGCATCGCGGACTCGTCGATGCCGCCGTGGAACGCGAGCCACCGGGCGTGGTGCGGCTGGAAGCCGGTGAGCGGGTCGACGTGCAGGCGCGCGAGCTCGTCCGGCCGGGTGGCGGCGACCTCCTCGATGTCCATGCCGCCGGCGGCCGAGAGCATCACCAGCGGCTTCTTCTCGCCGCGGTCGAACGTGACCGACGCGTAGTACTCGCGGGCGATGTCGGAGGCCTCCTCCACCCAGACCCGGTGCACCGTGTGCCCGCGGATGTCCATGCCGATGATCTCGGCCGCCCGCGCTTCGGCCTCCTCGGGCGTTTCGGCCAGCTTGATGCCGCCGGCCTTGCCCCGGCCGCCGATCTGGACCTGGGCCTTCACCACGACCCGCCCGCCGATGCGCTCGGCCGCGGCCCGCGCCTCCGCCGGCGTCGCAGCCACCTCGCCGCGGGGAACCGGGATCCCCAGGCGCGCGAGCAGCTCCTTCCCCTGGTACTCGTAGAGGTCCACGCACCCTTCCTCATGTTCGCCCGCCCCCCGCCGGGCGGGAGCCGCCGGGCATGCTACCTGCGCCGGAGCGGCGACCACGACGGCGCCTCGGCCGGCGCGAAGAGGGCACGCTCTCGGCACGATCGCCGGTGCTTCGTGACGGCTCGCTCGGCTAACGTCCGCTCATGCCCGACCGCCCGGACGAGCGGGAGATCGACGTCCTCCGCGACATCCGGGACGGCGTCCGGGAGATCTCGGATCGCATGCCGCGCAGGCCGGACGCCATCGAGCGGGCGGCCGAGATGCAGACGGCAGCACTTGAACGCGTGGCAACAGCGATCGACGGGGTGGCGGCGGCGATCCGTGACATCGGCTTTCGACGTCCGAACGGAGGTGAGCCGGAGCGCTAGACGTCAGCCCAGAACGGCGATCACCTGGTCGGCCTGAACCGCCTGGCCCTCCTTGACGGCGAGCTCGCGGACGACGCCGGCGCGGTGCGCCGAGACCTCGTTCTCCATCTTCATCGCCTCGACGATGACGATGACGTCGCCGGCGGCGACCTCGGCCCCCGGCTCGACCAGCACGCGCAGCACGGTGCCCTGCATCGGGCTGGCGACTGTGTCGCCGGCGGAGCCGCCGCCGCTGCCGCCGCCGGGATGGCCGTCCCGCGAGCGCTCGACCCGTCTGCGCCGCGGCACGGGGCCCTGGCGCGCCGCCAGCCCGTCGTCGCTGATGAACAGGCGCACGTCGAACCGCTTGCCGCCCACCTCGGCGACGAGGCGCCGCTCGACCTGCCCTGCCGGCTCGGGCGCCTCGCCGGCGCCGGCCCCGGTCGCCCGGCCCAGGACCGGGATGGGGGTCGGGCGCTCGGTCAGCTCGGCGAGCAGCGCGTGGCAGGCGCCGCCGGCGATGAACTCCTCCTGCTCCAGCAGCCAGCGATGGAAGGGGATGAGGGTGCGCGGCCCCTCGACGACGTACTCGTCGAGTGCGCGGATCATCCGCCGGCGAGCCGCCTCCCGATCGACGTCCCAGACGACGAGCTTGGCGACCATGGGGTCGTAGATGTCCGGGATGTCCGAGCCGGCCTCGACGCCGCTGTCCACCCGGACGCCCGGACCGGCCGGCTCGCGGTAGGCGGTGATGCGGGCCGGCGAAGGAAGGAAGCGGTTCGCGGCGTCCTCGGCGTTGATGCGGCACTCGAAGGCGTGCCCGCGCGGGCGGACGTCCCGCTGGCGCAGCGACAGCGGCTCGCCGGCGGCGATCCGGACCTGCTCGCGCACGAGGTCGAGGCCGACGACCTCCTCGGTGACCGTGTGCTCGACCTGGATCCGGGTGTTCATCTCGAGGAAGAAGAACTCGTCCCCGGCGACGAGGTACTCGAGGGTGCCGGCCGAGCGGTAGCCCACGGCCTTCGCCGCGCGCACCGAGGCCTCGCCCATGCGCCGCCGGAGGTCGGCGGAGACGACCGGGCTCGGCGTCTCCTCGATCAGCTTCTGGTGGCGGCGCTGCACCGAGCAGTCGCGCTCGCCCAGCCAGACGGCGTTGCCGTGGGCGTCGGCGAGGATCTGGATCTCGACGTGCCGCGGCTCGGGGAGGTAGCGCTCCAGGTAGACCTCCGAGTCGGCGAAGAACCGCTCCGCCTCGCGGGCCGCGCCCTCGAAGGCCTCGGGAAGCTCGGCCGGGGCGAGCGCGACGCGGAAGCCCTTGCCGCCGCCGCCCGCCGCCGCCT
>DATFWK010000099.1:0-7835 GCA_035259345.1 Miltoncostaeaceae bacterium
CCCTGACTGGGACCTCGGCACGCCCGGCCTGCGTGACCGCTGGGGCGCCGACGACCTATCACCCTTCCACGGCTGGGACAAGCGGCCCCGGCGGACCGCGGAGCAACCTGCCTTATCCTGAATCGAGGCCGACATGGAACAGGCCGGAGCTTGGGGATTCGAGCGCGACATTCGGCCGCTGTTTCGTGCGGCTTGTGGCGCATCAGCGTTGTGCGACCCCCACGCGCCCGGCGCGTTGCTCGCGCGCCAGACGGCCGAGACACCCTCCTGGCAGGCTCGAGCGGTGCCCGGTGCGATAGCCGGTGGCGAGACCACCGATATCAACGCGGCGATCGGTTAGATTGGCTCGCGTGCGCCCGCTGCTGGTGACGTTCGCCGGTGGAGAGAGTGGATCATGGGCGATCGAGCGGCTCGAGACCGTCGCCGGGGCGCCTCTCGAGCCCGCGGCTCGACTCGAAGTGATCGAGGGCGAGGCAATGAGACGGCTGCGCGGTGAGTCGAAGTGGACCCTGCGTGGCGTGACGAGCAACGAACGCTACGTCTCACGAATCGAGCACGAGACCTTAGTCGGAGAGCAGGAGCCGCTTGGGCGCGCGAGATCGACCCGAGCTGCGCTGATCCCGATCACCAAGTCAGAGGTTTGGTGGGAGTTGTCTCAGGATGAGCGCCGCCGGATCTTCGAGGAGAGCTCGCATCACGTCGCGACTGGACTCGAGTACTTGCCGGCGATCGCCCGCCGGCTCCACCACGGCCGCGACCTCGGCGAGCCGTTCGACTTCCTGACCTGGTTCGAGTTCGCGCCGGAGCACGTATCCGCGTTTGAGGAGCTCGTCCGCCGCCTGCGCGAGACCGAGGAGTGGCACTACATCGAGCGCGAGATTGACATCCGGCTCTTCCGTGAGCCAGCCGAGGAGCCCGGCCGCCAGAGCTGATCGCACAGCGCACCACCGCTCCTGGCCTCGGCGCACTTCCGCAATGCGCGAATGGTCGCTCTGGCCGAGGCGGTCGAGAACCGGAGGCGCGTGGACGGCGAGCAGCGCGAGGCCCACGAAGCCGTCACCGCCGCCGCCGGGCCGAAACCCCCACTTCAAGCGCATCGCGGTAACCATCGAGCATCTCGGCGTCCGGCTCCCGGAAGGAAGGCGGTAGCGGGGACAAGGGCGTGGCGTTTTTGCCAATGCATAACCGTTGTTCTATTGCGTCAGAGTCACGCTTAGCCGACAGTATGGACGCGGGTGAGGCAACCGAACGTGGTGCGTTGTTCGAGCCACGGCCACGCGTGGGGAATCCGTTGCTCCTCACGCAGGCCAGGGGTCTCCGCCCGGGCGTGCGACATGACGCGCCTGGGATCGCGGGGCTCATGCCGCTCGCGCCCAGCGGTCCCCTATCGACAACGGGCGCACTCGGCTCCGGCATCGGGAGTCGAGTTGGCGAGGCGAGCGACGTCGCAGCGCCGACCTGGTGCGTCGTTAGTCGTCGAGGCGCAGCGTGGCTACGAGCGCCTCCGCGAGGAAGCGCGTGTGAGCGCGGAGCGCGGCCTCGTGGCCGATCTGGTTGACGACCGCCACGTCGGCGACTGCATCCGGCCCGGCTCGGCTGACCGCGAGCTGCTTGGCGTGCTTGTCCATGGCGAAGATCGTGTCGGCAAGCACCGTCTGGTGGTTCGCCATCCACGTCAGCGCCTTGTGGGCGCTCGCGGCTTCCGAGCCGAGGGCGTCCTCGAGGGCGCGCAGGAACACCCGGTGCCAGGCTCCGATCCGCACTCGACGCCGGGCCATGACGCGAAGCGAAGGATCCTGGGCGGCCGCCGCGCCAAACTGCAACCGCAGCTCGTGCTCGGCCGCCTCCCCCATCAACTCGAGCTCCGCCTCCAGCCGGCGGGGCTCGGCCATCACCGCAGGAAGCCTCGCTGCGAAGGCCTCCAACGGGGCATGCTGACTGCCCCCCGTGGTCGCCGCCAGCGCCTCCGCGACGAAGCGCAGGTGAGCCCGGATCGCCGCGTCGCCGGCTGGGTACGGAACCGCATCGGCCGCCTCCTCGGCCAGGAGTGCTCGGAGCCGGTCGGGGTCGCTCTGCATCCAGTGAAGGATGGATCGGAGGTGGCTGGTGTTCACCTGCGACGTCAAGCTCATTCTCCTTTTCAGCCTGGGTTGCCCGGGCACGGCTACCGCCCGAACGTGGCCGCCCCCGGCGTCCGATCGACCGCCCCCTTGCGGGTCGCCTCGATCGCGCGCGCCCACGGCTCGTCGATGATCGCCCAGCGTGCCAGGAGCTGCTCGTGGCGCACGTGCCGGAAGTTCTCGCTCTTGGCGAAGGCGCCGACGAACTCCGACCCGCCGGCCTGAAGCGCCTGCAGCTGCCGTGCCAGGAGGTCGAGCCCAGCGCTGCCAGACCGGCGGCGATCCGATTCAGTGCCCATGTGCCGGTGTTTGGCCGGGGGGCGGAGGCGGGCGCCGGCCCCCGGCGAAACGCTACGCGGCCAGCGGCTCCTCTCCGCCCGGATAGCAGAACGAGGCGTTCGGCGAGTAGAAGCCCCAGGTCACCTGAAGCGGCTCGGCCGGGCGCAGGGCCGAGACGGGATGGTCCGGCTCGAGGAAGTCGAAGGTCAGGACCTCCCACGGCTGCACGAGGCCCGCGTGGAACGGGTAGAGCCCGCTGACCAGCCGGCCGTCGACGTCGGTGATGTAGCGCAGCTGGCCCCGGCCGGTGACGGCCACCTCGCCGACGCGGGCGGTGGTGCGGATGACCGGCGTGCCGTCGGCCGACGTCGTCGCCGTGAGGACGCCGTCGGCGATCTCGAGCGTCGTCTCGCCCGGGCTCGCTGGGACGCCGCGCTTCGACGCGTACCCCCGCATGTCCGGGTTCGAGTTGAAGTAGTGGGTCCACCAGCGCCCGGGGACGGCGCCGTCCGGCGTGTCCTGGCCCTTGAGGTCCGCGCCGCAGTAGGTGAGCGAGTACGCCTCGAAGCCCGACGTCTGGTCCGTGGTGTCCACGACGTACTGATTGATGAAGCACTGTGCGTTGTCGGCCAGGTCGAGGCTCGACGGCACAAGCGCCCTCACCGCGCCGGGATCGGCGGGGATCCAGGTGAAGTAGAGCATCCGGCTGTTGGTGACCAGCTGAGGCGCTTCGAGCACGGGCATGGAAGGCTCCTTCGAGAGGACGTCGTCGAGCGCACCGGCACGGCGCCGCCCGTGGCCAGAGACGCCGATCGGAGCGTCCCCGAGGCGGGATATGCTGGTTTGCCTAAGTGGTTAGATAGCGCGGTACTCTAAGGGGTTAGATGGCTCAGCGCAAGCCGGTTCTCGGGCAGGGGGGTCCCACGCTTCGCGATGTGGCCGCGGCGGCCGGCGTGTCCGTCTGGACCGCGTCCACGACGTACAGCAATCCCGGCAAGGTCGCCGAGGCGACCCGCCAGCGCGTGCACGACGCGGCCGCCGCGCTCGGCTACCTGGGACCCCACCCCGGTGCCCGGTCGCTTGCGCGCGGGCGCACGGGGACGATCGCGTTCGTCGCCCCTGGGGAGGTCGAGGCCCTCCTCGCCGACCCGGCCGCCGCGCTCGTGGCCCGAGGGCTTCTCACCGCGTGCGACAGGGGCGGCTACTCGATGCTGCTGTCGGGACGTGCCTCGGGCGAGATGGTCGACGGGCGGGTCTTCTTCCGCGAGGCGGCCGGGGCCGACCCGAGGGTCCCGGCGATCGTCGTCGACGGCCCGGGCCGCGACGGGGTACAGCCTGTCGAGGCAGACGTGTGCGGCGCCGCCGCGATGGTGGCTGCGCACCTCTACGACCTCGGCCACCGCGACCTCGCCGTGCTCGCCTGGCCCGGGGCAGAGGAGCGCTTGGCCGGGGTCAGGGAGGGATGGGGCGGCTCGGAGCCGCTCGCCGTCCTCGTCCTCGACGGCGGAGCCCGAGGCGCGGGGGTCCAGCGCGCCGGAGCGACAAGCGGCCCCACGCCCGCCGCAGGCGAGGCGCTCGCACGGGCGGCCCTCACACGGCGCCCGCGTCCCACGGCGCTGCTGGCACTGAGCGACACGCTGGCCCTGAGCGCGCTGCAGGCGGCACACTGGGTCGGGCTCGACGTTCCAGGGGACGTCTCCGTCGCGGGGCTCGACGATCTGCCGGACTCGGCCGCGGCGGGCCTGACGAGCGCCCTCATTCCATACCGTCCGCTCGGCGAGCGGGCCGGCGACCTCCTTACGGCAGAGCTCGCGGGCGAGGATGTAGCCGCCTTCCCGGAGCTTCCGACCGCCCTCAGCATCCGCCGGTCGACCGCGCCGCCGCGCGCGGGCCGGCGCAACTGATCGCGGGGCCGCTCACGGCCCCATCCGTCGGGTAGCGTTGCGCGTGAGCAGCGGGGCGTGATCGACAGCTCCCGCGTGCAGGAGGGGCACGTGTGGGGAAGATGCCCGGGAGTTGGAGCAGCGGTGGGCTCACGGCCGCCCGCCGGTTGCGCGTGAACGCCTCCCCTCTCGGCACCGTGACCACGATGGCGGCGCCATGACGGGCTCCTCCGGTCCCTCGGGAGCCGAGCGGACCGGCGCCGCCCCGCGCCTGGGCTACATGCCGGGCGTCGACGGCCTTCGCGCGATCGCGGTGGCCGGGGTCCTCGCCTATCACCTGGGCGCCGGGTGGCTCCCCGGCGGGTTCCTCGGGGTGGACCTGTTCTTCGTGATCAGCGGCTACCTGATCACCTCGCTCCTCCTCGCGGAGCGACGGGCGAGCGGTCGGATCGACCTGCTCCGCTTCTGGGGTCGCCGTGCGCGCCGGCTGCTGCCCGCAGTCTTCGCGATGCTCATCGTGGTGCTCATGGCGATGGTCGTGCTGCACGCGGGGGAGGTGGCGCGCCTCCACGCCGCCGTGCTCGCGTCGGCCGGGTACGTCGCCAACTGGTACTTCGCGTTCGCGCACGTCCCGTACTTCGCGAGGTTCGGCCGGCCGTCGGTCTTCGAGCACCTGTGGTCGCTCGCCGTCGAGGAGCAGTTCTACATCGTCTGGCCGCTCGTCATGGCCGCGCTCCTCGTCGTCTGGAAGCGGCCGCGCGCGCTCCTCGTTCTCGTCGTCTGCGCGATCGCCGGCTCGACCGTGCTCGCCGCGCTGCTCTGGAAGCCCTTCGCCGACCCGTCCCGGATCTACTACGGAACCGACACCCGCGCGGTCGGGCTCCTGGCCGGCGTGGCGCTCGCGCTCGTCCTCCCGGCGCACCGCCGCACCAGGGAGACCGCGCGCCCGGGGCTCGAGGTCATCGGCCTTCTCAGCCTGGCGGGCGTCCTGGCGCTCATGGCGACGCTGGGCGATCTGGACGAGTGGCTCTACCGCGGCGGCTTCCTCGCCGTGGCCCTCGCCGCCGCCTGCCTGGTCGCGGTCGCGTCGCACCCGGGGTCGCGCTTCGGCCACGCGCTCGGCGTCGCGCCGCTCGTGTGGATCGGGCTGCGGTCGTACTCGATCTACCTCTGGCACTGGCCGGTCATCCTGCTGACCCGACCACACGTCGACGTCGACCTCGACGGATGGGCCCTGGTCGTGGTCCGCCTCGGGCTCATCGTCGCGCTCGCCGCCCTTTCGTATCGCTTCGTCGAGGTGCCGTTCCGGCGGCTCGGTCCGCGCGGGGTCTGGGGGGAGGTCTCCGGCCGCGCCCGCGGGCTCCCGCGGCCGGTGCGCCTCGCGGCCGCCGGGTCGGTGGCGACCGCCTTGGTCGCTCTCCTGGTCGCCGTGGCCGTCCTCCCGGGGCAGAGCCCCTCGATCCCCGGGCTCGCGGTCGCCTCGGCCGCAGGGGCGAGCCCGGCGGGCGGAGCCTCGCCGCCGACCGACCCGGCGTCGGCGAACGGAAGCGCGGCGCCCGGCGGCCGGAAGCCGCGGGTGGTCTTCGTCGGGGACTCGGTGATGCTGGGTGCCTCGTCCGTGCTTCGGGAGGCCTTCGGGTCGCGGGCGGCGATCGACGCGCGCGTCGGCCGTCAGTTCGACGAGGGCAGCGCCGCCGTGCTGGCCGACCTCCGCGGCCGCCGCCCGGCCAGCACGGTCGTCGTGATCCATCTGGGCGACAACGGCTTCATCGACTTCGACGACCTCGAGCGGCTCATGCGCGACCTCCGCCCCTACGCGCGGGTCGTGCTCGTGACCGTGCGGGTGCCGCTCCAGTGGCAGGACTCGGTGAACGACGCCCTACGAAGCGTGCACACGCGCTATCGGAACACCGTCATCGCCGACTGGCACAGCGTGTCGGGGGGCCCGGGCTCCCTGGTCGACGGGGTCCACACGACGCCCGCAGGCGCCAGGCTCTACGTCCGGACGATCGCGAGGGCGGTCCGGCGTCCCGCCCTCACGACGGGCGGGCCGCCCGGAAGATGAGCGGGCGCACGAGCGCGACGAGAGCCTGCGCCCCAGCGGTGTTCAGGTGCAGCCCGTCGGTCCCGAACCACGGGTGGCCCGAGCTGTAGGCGTTCCAGTCCGCGACGTACACCTGGCGCCAGCGCCTGGCCTCCGAGCGGATGACGGCGTTCGTGGAGCGATAGAGGGCGTTCGACTCCCGCAGGGTGACCCACACGATCCCCTTGACCCCGGCGCTGGTGGCGGAGCGGATGAGCTCCCGCATCCCGCTTCGATACGTGCGGGCCTCCTCGTTGTAGCCGACGTCGACGACCAGGACGTCGCCGAGCAGCGGGCCCGCGGCCTCCACCGCCTCGAGGGCCGACGGCGGGATCGCGCCCATGTAGGGGCAGCCGGTCGTGGCGAGCCGCCGGCACACGCGCAGGTCGAGCTTGACGGACAGGCCCTTCGCGAGCTGCCGGCGGGCGGCCGCGACGTAGTTCAGCGACGCCGGAACCGAGTCGCCCACGAACGTGACCGAGATGGGCTTCGACGGAGCGGCCGCCGGCATCGCGGCCCCGGGCGCCAATGACCCGAGCGCCAGCACGAGGGCGACGACACGCAGAGGACCGGCAGACACCGGCCTAGGCTACCGGCGCGCCGGCGGATCCCAGCCGATGGCCGTGGCCTTCCCGACTTCGGGTACCGGTCGTGTCATGCCTTCGGGATCGCTGCCATGATGAAAGAGCGATGACCGTTCTCCAGGTTCGCCCCGAAGCTCCTGCTCGCCCGGTCGTGGGCGGCCCCGAGTGGCTGCGCCTCACCCGCCGCGCCCGACGGCTCTCCTGGGCCAGCCTCGCCTGGCTCGGCATCGAAGGGTCCGTCAGCGTCGCGGCCGGTCTCGTCGCCGGCTCCGTGGCCCTCGTGGGGTTCGGCATCGACAGCGCGATCGAGGCGCTCGCGAGCGTGATCGTGATCTGGCGCTTCACCGGCGCCCGGGCACTCTCAACGCGCGCCGAGTCGCGCGCCCGGCGGCTGGTGGCCGTGAGCTTCTTCCTGCTCGCGCCCTACATCGCCGTCGACGCCGCCCTTGCGCTCGCGAGCGGCCGGCACCCGGAGGTGAGCGTCGTCGGCATGGCGCTCGCGGCCACGAGCCTCCTCATCTGCCCCTGGCTCGGGCTGGCGAAGCGGCGCGTCGGCGCCAGGCTCGGCTCGGCCGCCACCGCCGGCGAGGGGCGCCAGAACCTCCTGTGCGCGGGTCTGGCCGGTGCCGTGCTGGTCGGTCTCGGAGCCAACGCCCTCTGGGGGCTCTGGTGGCTCGATCCCGTCGTCGCGCTCGTGATCGCCGCCGCCGCCGTGCGGGAGGGTCGCACGACCTGGCGCGGCGAGGCCTGCGGTTGCTGCATGCCTGTGGTCGGCCTGCACACCGCCGGGCCCTCAGCCTGATCCTGCCGCTTCCCGCACGCAGGCATGCGGTTTTGGACCTTTCGGCCTCAGGCTGGACGACACAAGATGCTCCTCTGATCGAGC
>DATFWK010000100.1:0-2175 GCA_035259345.1 Miltoncostaeaceae bacterium
GCCTTCGCGGTGCCTCCCAGCCCGTTCGCGTCGACGAACTCGCCGCCGAGGGCCTCCGGGATGCGCCCGTCGCGAGCCTGCTGGTTCAGCGCGCGGAGCACGGGCGTCGTGATCAGCCGGCTGGCGGCGTCGAGCCGGCGCCGGATGTCGGCCGCGAAGCGCCCGTACTGCCGGAGGAGGGACCGGCGGAGGATCGGGGCGACGTGGTCCGGCCCGATCATCCCGAGGTCGTCCTTCAGGATGAGGAGATCCGGCCGAGCGGCGTCCGGGTTCGAGCTGAAGACGATCGCGACCTGGGCTTGGCCGCTGTCGAGCGCCTCGACCGCGAACCCGGTGTCGGTGGTCCGGACCAGCACCGGCAGGACGTTCACGCCGTAGGTGGCCCGGAGTCCCAGCGCGCAGTTCGGGTTGTCGGGGCAGCCGGAGGAGGCTGACAGCCGGAGCACCGTGGCCCCGCCGGCGCCGGCCGCGGCGACCGCCGCGAGGAGGACGGCGCCGCACAGGAGGGCAACGATTCCTTGCCCGCGACGAGGCCGTCGCCCGGGCGGCGTGTGGCGGATTCCCTGGCCCCGACCCCGTCGCACGCGACGACCATAGCCCGGAGGCCTCCCCGTGTCATGCATACGCAATAGATGGACATCACAAAGCTGCAAAAGTAACTAGCGAGCCTATAAAAGCCTCTACTTGCAGGACGTTCCTGAAATGCGAGACGATGGGCGTGCCTCTGCAGCGAGAGCTCTGAGCCCGAGTGAGGCCTTCGAGGGTGGGGTCGAAAGTCATCACAGCAGCAGCGCTTCTCACGCTCGCCGGCACGGCGGTGACGGCGGCCCTCGGCGCCGACGCTCGCGAGCCGGAGCAGTGGGCGTTCAACCCGGACGCCGTGATCGACGTGCCGGCCGCGTGGCAGCTCTCGACCGGGACCGGCGTCATCGTGGCCGTGGTCGACACCGGCGTGAAGCTCGACCACCCGGACCTCGCGCCCAACATCTGGACCAACACGCGGGAGATCCCCGGAAACGGCGTCGACGACGACGGCAACGGCTACATCGACGACGTGCACGGCATCGACCTCGCGAGCCCGGACCCGGCGGAGAACGACCCCAGCGACGACAACGGCCATGGCACGCACGTCGCCGGCATCATCGCCGCTGCGCAGAACGGCCAGGGCGTCGTCGGCGTCGCCTTCCACGCGAAGATCATGGCGGTGAAGGTGCTCGGGGCCGACGGCAACGGCACGCTCAACGCAGTGGCCGAGGGCATCCGCTACGCAGCCGCCAACGGCGCCCGCATCATCAACACGAGCCTGGCCAGCTCCGCCGACAGCCCCGTCCTCGACGCCGCGATCGCCTTCGCGAGCTCCGCGAACGCGCTGGTCGTCTCCTCGGCCGGCAACGACGGCAAGAACGTCGACGTCTCGCCGAGCTACCCGGCCTCGGTCCCGGCCCCGAACCTGATCGGCGTGGCCGCCACAGCGCCGGACAACGGCAACTCGCTCGCCCAGATCTCCAACTTCGGGCGCCTGACCATCCCGGTGGCCGCCCCCGGTCAGGAGATCCTCTCGACCGCGATGACCGGCGGATACGAGCTGCGGACGGGCACGTCGATGGCGGCGCCCCACGTCGCCGGGGTCGCCGCCCTCATGGCGTCGGCGAACCCCGGCCTCTCGGCGGCCGACCTGCGCGCGAAGCTCGTCGGATCCGCGTCCGGCGCGGGGGGTGCCCCCGTGGGGAGCGGGTTCGTCAACGCCCTGGCGGCCGTCCGGAGCGTCGTGAGCGCGAGCCAGTTGACGCTCGCCCAGCAGCCCCGCCTCGCGGTGCTCTCGGCGACCGAGTCGACCCGCGCCGGGAAGGCGACCGTCGTCGTCCAGGCGGCCGTCTCGGGCGCCGTCGACGCCATCGCGCGCTTCGCGGTGACGGCGGGCCGGACGAGCCTCGGCGCCGTCCCGCGAACCGGGGCCACGTTCACCCTGCGCCGGACCATCCCGTCGGCGAGGTTCGGGCGGGCGCTCCGGATCCAGGCGCTCAACCGGCAGGGACGCGCCGTGGCGTCCGTCTCAGGCAGGATCAGGGTCGTTCCGCCCGGCAAGCAGAACATCGGCGGGGACCGGAACACGGGCACCACCGGGCCGGCGGCGGTCGCCGCGTGAGGCGCTCGCTCGCGCTTGCCGCGGTCCTC
>DATFWK010000101.1:0-6741 GCA_035259345.1 Miltoncostaeaceae bacterium
GCCGCGTGGTCAAGGGCGTCAACTTCGTCGGGCTGCGCGACGCCGGCGACCCGGTGGAGCTCGCGGCCCGCTACGACCGGGAGGGGGCCGACGAGCTCGTCTTCCTCGACATCACCGCCAGCCACGAGGGGCGCGGCACGATCGTCGAGCTCGCCGAGCGCACTGCCGAGCAGGTCTTCATCCCGTTCACGATCGGCGGCGGCCTGCGCAGCGAGGAGGACATCCGCGCCGTGCTCGCGGCCGGAGCCGACAAGGTCTCGGTCAACTCCGCCGCGGTGCGGGACCCCGCGCTGATCGAGCGCGCGGCAGGGCGCTTCGGCTCCCAGTGCATCGTGGTCGCGATCGACGCGAAGCGCCGGGAGGGGGAGGACGGCTGGGAGGTGTTCCTGAACGGGGGGCGGCTGCCGACCGGGCGCGAGGCCGTGGCGTGGGCGTGCGAGGCGGCCGAGCGCGGGGCCGGGGAGCTCCTGGTGACGAGCATGGACCGCGACGGGACCAAGGACGGCTTCGACTGCGATCTCCTGGCCGCGATCTCGGACGCCGCGCCTGTGCCACTCATCGCCTCGGGCGGGGCCGGCCGGCTCGAGCACTTCGCCGAGGCCGTGCTGCGCGGCCGGGCGGACGCGGTGCTGGCGGCCTCCGTCTTCCACGACGGCGTCTACTCCGTCGCGGAGGTCAAGGAGGCGATGGCCGCCGCAGGCGTCGCCGTCCGCCCCACGTCCTGAGGCGAGGCGGCCGGCCTCCGGCGAGGCGTATATCGTCACCGCCATGCGCGTCGTCCGCACGGACCGCGCGCCCGCGCCGTTGGCGGGCGCCCCGTACAGCCAGGCGATCGCCGCCGTGCCCGGCGAGATCGTCTGGGTCTCGGGCCAGGTGGCGATCGACCCGGAGTCCGGGAAGCTGATCGACGACGGCGTGCGCGGTCAGACCGCGCTGGCCCTGCGCAATGTCGCCGCGATCCTGGAGGCGGCCGGCTCCGCGCTCGACCAGGTGGTGAAGACGACGGTCTTCATGGCCGACCTCGCGGACTTCGGGGCGATGAACGAGGTCTACGCGGAGATCTTCGCCGGCCACGCCCCGGCGCGGGCGACGTTCCAGGTCGCCGCCCTGCCCGCGGGCGCGCTCGTCGAGATCGAGGCCGTCGCGGTGATCCCCGCCGAGGGGTGACGCCCGCGCGCTACTCCCACCACATGCGCCGCTCGATCAGGCTGTCGAGCGCGATCCGCTCGACGTAGTCCGGGGCCTCCTGGATGGGCCGCCCCCGGTTCGCGGGATCCTCGACCCAGGCGCGGAAGCGCGCCTCGCAGGCGGCGAAGGCCTCCTGCAGCTCGGCGAGGGTCAGCCCCTCGAAGCGCCCGAACGCCTCGACGAAGCGCTCGTCCGCGACCGGCGCGGCCGCCGGGAGCTTGCGGGAGACCGGGTCATAGGCCACGACGGCGATTCTCGACGCCTCGCCGAGGCGGTTCAAGGACATCCGATCCTCGGGCGGGCGCTCCGCCTCTGCGCTGACGCTCCCGTGAGCCTGGTCGGCGGCGCCGTCCGCGACGCGCTGCTCGGCGTCGCCGGCAGCGACGGGGACCTCGACCTGGTGGTGGAGGGCGACGCGCCGGCGCTCGCCGAGCGCCTCGGCCACGCGCTCTCGGCGCGGGTGCAGACCCATGGGCGCTTCGGCACGGCGGTGCTGGAGCTGCCCCACGACCGGTGGCTCGACCTGGTGACCGCGCGGCGCGAGCGCTACCCGGAGCCCGGCGCGCTGCCGGTGGTCGAGCCCGGCTCCCTGGTCGACGACCTGGCCCGGCGCGATTTCACGGTCAACGCGATGGCCTACCGGCTGACGGGCCCGGCCGCCGGGGCGCTGGTGGACCCGCACCGGGGGCGGGAGGACCTCGAGGCCGGCATCATCCGGGCGCTCCGGCCGGGGAGCTTCGCGGAGGATCCGAGCCGCCTGCTGCGCGCGGCGCGGTACGCGGCCCGCCTCGACTTCGTGCTGGCGCCGGACACGGCCGCCGACGCCCGCGACGCCGCCGGCTCCGTGGACATCGCCTCCGCGCGGGTGGGGGAGGAGCTGCGCCGCCTGCTGGCGGAACGGACGGCGCCCCGGGCGATCGCGCTGGCGCAGGCGCTCGGCGTGCCCTGGCTCGCGCTCGCCCCGCCGCCCGGCGAGCTGGCCGAGCGCTTCGCGGCGATCGATGCGGCGCTCGCCCACCCGCTCGCCCCGCCGATCCCGGCGTGGGCGATGCGCCTCGGGCTCGTCGCGCGGGCCGAGGACGTCGAGCGCGCCGCGATCGACGGCTGGGCGCGCGGGGTCGCCATCGAGGCCCAGGAGGGACCGGCGCTGGCCGCTCGCCTGGCCGAGCGCGAGCTGCGCCCGTCGGAGATCGACCGCATCCTCGGCCGCCACCGGCGCGCGACCTGCGTGAGCGCCCTGGCCGCCGGGGCGGCGCCGGTCGCCCGCTGGTGGGAGGCCACGGCCGCGCTCGCGCCGCGGGTCTCCGGCGCCGACCTCGTTGCCGCCGGCGTCCGGCCGGGCCCGGTGATCGGCCGCGCGCTCGCCGCGGTCCGCGCGGCCGTCCTCGACGGCGAGGCTCCGACGCGCGAGGAGCAGCTCGCGATCGCCCTGGGGGCCGTGGAAAGCCGGTGAGCGGCCTCGCGCTGATCGACGCGGGCGCCGGGCCGGGCGTGCGCGGCGTCTTCACGACCCGGGCCGGCGGGGCCAGCGAGGGCCCCTTCGCGGGCCTCAACCTGGGCGGGAAGACCGCCGACCTCCCCGAGCGCGTGCGCGCGAACCGCAGGGTGGTCTGCGAGGCGCTCGGGCTCGAGGCGGACCGGGTCACGATGGGCCACCAGGTCCACGGCGCCGAGGTCCGCGCGGTCGCCGCGCCGACCCGGCCCGGGCGCTTCACCGGCGGCCTGCGCGGCTGGCCGGAGGGGGACGGGCTGGTGACCGAGGCGCCCGGCCTCGCCCTCGTCGTGCTCGGCGCCGACTGCCTGCCGGTGCTCCTGTGGCGCGTCGACCGCCCGGCCGTGGCCGCCGTCCACGCCGGCTGGCGGGGCCTGGTCGGCGGGGTGCTCGAGGCCGCCGTTGCGCGCCTCGGCGATCCGGCGCGCACCGCGGCCGCGATCGGCCCGGGCGTCGGGCCGTGCTGCTACCCGGTCGACGCGGCGCTGCGGCGGCGCTTCGCGGCCGCGTTCGGCGACGAGACCGTGCGGCCGCCGGCGGTCGACCTGTCCCGCGCGGCCCGCGCGGCGCTCCTGGGGTCCGGCCTGCGGGACGGCGCGGTCTCCGCGGTGGACGCCTGCACCTCCTGCGAGCCGGAGCGGTTCTTCTCCTACCGCCGCGACGGCGCCGTGACGGGCCGCCACGGGGGCATCATCTGGATCGGATGATCGACCCCGACCGCCTGCGGGCCGCGCTCGAGGAGGAGCGCGAGCGCCTCGACGCGGCCGCCGAGCGCGGCGGCAGACCGGCCGGCTCGGTCGAGATCGTGCTTGCCGCCAAGTACGTTCCGCCGTCGGACGCGGGCGCCCTGGTGGCGGCCGGCGTGCGGGTGGTGGGCGAGAACCGCCTGCAGGACCTCGAGGCCCGGCGGGCGGTGGTCGGAGACGACCTCACGTACGACTTCATCGGCCACCTCCAGCGGCGCAAGGTGCGCTCCGTGCTGCCCCTCGTGCGGCTCGTCCACACCCTCGACAGCGCGCGCCTGGCCGAGGAGATCCAGGCCCGCGCGAGCGGTCCGACCCGGCTCCTGATCGAGGTCAACGTCGCGGGGGAGGAGACCAAGTGTGGTATCGTGCCGCGCTCATTGGAGGCCTTTATCGACGGGGTTTCGCACCTTGACCGGGTCGTCGTTGGAGGCCTGATGGCGTTGCCACCGGCGGTCACCGATCCAGAGCACAGCCGACCACACTTCGCGGCCGTCCGCGAGCTCGCGGAGCGCCTTCGTCCCCGGTGGGCCGGGCGCCACGACCTCCGCGACCTCTCGATGGGCACGAGCCAGGACGCCGTCATTGCAGCCGAGGAAGGGGCTACCCTCGTGCGCATCGGACGCTCGTTGGTCGATCGGGGCCGGGTGAGCTGATGGCGCTGTCTGATCTGTGGCACAAGACCCTCGCGTACTTCGGCATGACCGATGACGACGAGGACGACTACGTCGACGAGCCGGTCGCCGCGGCGCCCAGGCAGGGCTCCTCCGCCCGGCCGCAGGACGAGCTGGAGCAGAGCTACCGGGAGCGGCCCAACGTGCGCCGCCTCGGCCCCCGGCGGCGTGACGACTTCGACGACATCTTCGCCGACGACCAGGCCGTCGGGTCGGGCGCCCGCTCCACGCAGCTGCGCGCCGTCGAGCCGGTGCGCCAGGCGCCGGCGATGGAGGTCCATCTCGTCGTGCCGAAGAGCTTCAACGACGCCCAGCAGATCGCGGACAAGTTCAAGGCTGCCATCCCGGTGATCCTGAACCTGCAGAGCGCCGAGACGGACCTGGCCAAGCGGCTCATCGACTTCGCCAGCGGGCTCACGTACGCGCTCGACGGGGGCATGCAGCGGGTCGCCGACAAGGTGTTCCTGCTCACGCCGCGCAACGTCGAGGTGTCCGCCGAGGAGCGGGCCCGCCTGCTGGAGAAGGGCTTCTACAACCAGTACTGAGCCGTGGCGCGCCGGTCGGCGGGGCCGCCTGCGAGGATGTCTGCATGAGCGACTGGCCGGCGAGCGTTGGGTTGGTCGGGTGCGGCGCGATGGGCCGCGCCTTCGCCGTGGGGCTCGCTCGCGGCCGGCCGGATCTCGCCGGGCGGCTCGTATTCGCGGACGCCCTTCCGCTGAGCGCGGCGGGCGCGCGCCAAGAGGTCGGCGGCGGCTTGGTCGTCCCGGTCGCCGAGGCCGGGGCGGCAGATCTCGTCGTCGTGGCGGTGAAGCCCAAGGACGCCGAGGCCGCCCTCGCCGAGCTCGCGCCGTCGCTGCGCGAGGACGCGCTCCTCCTGTCGCTGATGGCCGGGGTGACGATCGAGCGCATCCGGGCCGCGGCCGGCTCGCCGGGCGTGGTGCGCGCCATGCCGAACCTCGCGGTGCGCCACGGCGCCGGCATCGTCGCGCTCGCGGGCGACGGCGTGCCGGGCGAGCGGCTCACCGCGCTCTGCGAGCTGCTCGACCCGCTCGGGACCGTCGTCCCCCTCCCGGAGGCGCTCATCGGGCCCGCCACGGCCCTCGTCGGCAGCGGGCCGGGCTTCCTCGCGGTGGTCGCCGAGGGGCTCGAGGACGGCGCGGTCGCCGTCGGCTTCACGCGCGAGCAGGCGCGTGAGCTGGTGCGGGGCGTGATCGCCGGGACCGGCGCCCTCCTGGCCGACGGAACGGACCCGGCCGAGCTGCGCCAGCGGGTGAGCTCGCCGGCGGGCACGACCGTCGAGGGCATCGCGGCACTGGAGCGGGGCGCCGTGCGGGCGCACGTGGCCGATGCCGTCCGCGCCGCGGCCCGCAGGGCTTCCGAGCTCTAGTGGACACGCTCATCACCTATGTCAATTCGCTCTTCCTCGTCTACACCATCATCATCTTCATCCGGATCGGCCTGTCGTTCGTCCAGGTCGCGCCCGTCCGCCCGTTCTGGAGGAGCATCGTGCAGTTCGTCTACGACACGACGGACTGGTATCTCGGGATCTTCCGCAGGGTCATCCCGCCGCTCGGCCCGATCGACTTCTCGCCGATCGTGGCCCTTCTCGTCCTCACGATCCTGAACCGGCTCGTGGTCGGGCTGATCGGAAGCTTTTGAGCGGCAGGCCGGACTGGCTGACGCGGCGGCCGGACGGGGTCACGGTCGAGGTCAAGGCCGTCCCGCGGGCGCGGCGGACCCAGCTCGTCGGCGTGCACGACGGGCGGCTGCGGGTCCAGATCGCGGCGCCACCCCATGAGGGGCAGTCCAACGCCGCGCTCTGCGCGTACCTCGCCGGCCTCGCCGGCGTCCGCCCGGCGGCGGCCCGCATCAGGCGCGGCTCGGGCGGCGCGCGCAAGCTCGTCGAGCTCGACGGCGACCCTGCCGCAATCGAGGCGCGCATCGTCGCGGCCGCGCGGGAAATGGTCCAGGAGGCATGAGCACCCTGGAGCGCGTGTCCACCCGCGAGGCGGTCGAGCGTGCCAGCGCCCGCCGGCGCCGGCGCGAGCGCGCGCGCCGCTGGCTGCGGTTCGGCCTGATCGTCGCCTGCGTGCTGATCGTGGACCAGGCGCTCAAGGCCATCGTGCGCGCCACGATGGTCGAGGGCGACTCGATCCACGTCTTCCCGGGCCTGGACATCGTGCGGATCACGAACGAGGGCATCGCGTTCGGGCTGTTCCCGGGGCGCCAGTCCGTGGTCGCGGTGCTCACGGTCGTGGCCCTGTGCGGCATCGCCATCGCGCTGGCCGGGTTGGGGCGGCGGAACGCGCTCGTGGTGACCGGGGGCGCGCTGCTCATGGGCGGCAGCCTCGGCAACCTCACGGACCGGCTCGCCCACGGCGGCGTCACCGACTTCATCGACCCGGCGGCCTGGCCCGCCTTCAACGCCGCCGACGTCGCGATCATCGCCGGCGCGGTGATCGTCGTGCTCGGGCTCACCCAGCCTGCGCCGGAGGGTGGCCGCGACGCCGGGTGAGGTGCGGCTGGTCTCTGGCCCCGCCGAGTCCGGTCGCCGCGTCGACGCCGTGGTGGGCGGGCTCGAGGAGGTCGGAAGCCGCGCCGAGGCCGAGCGGCTGATCGCGGCCGGGCGGGTGCTCGTCGAGGG
>DATFWK010000102.1:0-5091 GCA_035259345.1 Miltoncostaeaceae bacterium
ACATCGCCGCCGAGCGTGGCATCCACTCCGAGACGTTTCGCAAGCGTGTGCGTCAGGCGGAGGCTGATAGTGGCGCCAGGCCGGAGCTGACGTCGACTTTCGAAGCGCGAGGAGCTCAAGCGGCTGCTGAAGGAGAACTACAACCTGCGCCGCGCTAACGAGATCCTCGAGTGCGCTTCGGTGTTTTCGCCAAGGAGCTCGCCGAGGATCGAACGAGGTGAGCCGCTACATCGACGAGCATCGCGGTGCTTCGCCGTCGAGCCGATCTGCAAGGTCCTGGACGTGTCGGCGTCCGCCTACTACCGGCGCGCCAGCGGCGAGCGCTCCGAGCGGGTCGTCGAGGACGAGCGGCTCTTGGAGGCGATCCGGGAGGTGGACGCGGCCGGCCCACACCCCCAGGTTGTCAAGTGAACATGGGGGGCGCGCCCCATGTTCCCTCCTTTTTCCGGCCGTCGCCCGAGGCTTCGAGCCCAGTCCCCGCCCGGGTCAGGTGGCAACGGGGTGGCAACACAACGCCCATCGAGAGCGGCAAACGTTCAGACCGCGGGACCCTGTGATCGCCGATGGCTACCCGCATCGCGTACAACAGGCGCAAAGCACCGCGAACAGCCGCCGCTGCTCGTAATGATGGGGTCCGGGGTTCGAGTCCCCGCGTCGGCTTCCTAAGACACCCCTCTTCGAGGGTCCCAGGCGCCTCGCCACGGGACAGGAGGGGACAGCTACAGCCAACCAGGGACTGGCGTAGGCCGACGGTAGGCCCAAGCGGCCACCTCCTCGTCGCTGGCGGCCATCGCGGCGGCCAGGTCGTTGTCATACGCCATCCCCATGGCTTGCGGGTAGACAATCGCCACGGCTCGAAAGCGCATTCTGTGGGCGGCGGCGGGATCGTCGACGGCGATGATCCGCTAGAGCTCAGGATCGGCCGGGCCGGGGTCGCGCTCGGTCATCGGGTCTCGTCTCGGTGGCGCCACGATGAGCCTTTTCGCCCGGGAGAGCGGGCAGCGCGGACAGCACCACCATTGCCCCCACTCAGCCGGCGGACGCGATCCCGTAGGGCAATCGCGCCGACACCGGGGGCGGGAGGGGGTCACCGGCCGGACTCGAGCGACGCGGCGGCCCGCATCGAGGGGCCCCTCGCCTGTCGACCTTGAAGTTGAGCGCATCCAGCGCGGCGCGGATGGCGCGCATCGCGATCTCGACCGGCCGGCCGCGCACCAGGACGCACGCAAGCGCCTCGATCCGCGCGACTGCACGCATGGAGGCGTCGGAGGCCCATCCCGCTCGCGCCAGCCGCCCTTCGCCCGCGAGGTCGCTTCGCTGCGCAACCGCCGGCGCAGGAGGGCCGGCGCCTGAGCGTCCGTGCTGGAACGCTAGCGAGCCAGCGCCGCGCAGACGGCCAGCTCCTCAGTGCGCCGAACCTTCCGGTAGACCGTCGGCGCGTTACCCGGCGTGAGCTGTGCGGTAATCGAGAGCGTCGCCGACCGGCTCCCGTCCCGGCTGGCCGCAGCGAACTGCGTATACCCGAGCGTGTTGCCCGTGTGCCCGTAGACCACGCCGCAAGACGTGCTGTAGCGGAACAGCGCGAGCCCGGCGGCGTTCGCGCCCGGCCCCGTCGGCTCGGAGCCGCCCGGGACGAACCGGCGCTGCTGCGCGCGGACGGCCGGGCCGAACAGCCGGCCGCCCAGGTAGCCGCGAAAGAACCGGTTGAGGTCGGCGGGCGTGGAGACGATCCCGCCGGAGGCCCAGGGCCAGTCGCCGGCGAGCAGCGTGCTCACGTCCTCCGGGGCCCTCGGCTGATCGGGGGCGTACCCGTGCATGAACGGCCGGGGGAGGCCGGGCCCTCGCGGCAGGCTGGTCCGGTTCAGGCCGAGCGGCGCGAGCACCAGCGCCCTGAGCTCGCGCTCGTAGGAGCGGCCGGTCGCCGCCTGGACCATCAGGCCGACGGCCACGTTGTCCGAGTTCGAGTACCTGTACTCCGAGCCCGGCGGGAAGCGGAGTGGCTCGTCCTCGACGAAGGCGAGCAGCCGCCGCGGCGGCGGCGCCTTCCCCGGGGACGCGTTGATCGCCTTCTGGGCCTCCGGCGAGTCGAGGAACTCGGGGAGCCCGCTCGTGTGGTTGAGGAGTTCGCGCAGCGTCACCGCGTGCCAGGCCGTCGGGAGGTCCGGCAGGCGCTGGCCGATCGTCTGATCGAGGCCGAGGACACCCCGTTGCACAAGCGCGAGCGCCGCCCCGCCACTGAACGCCTTCGCGACGCTGGCGATCTTCATGTGGTCGTTCGCCCGCGGCGGGCCGGCCGCCCCGCGGCGCGCGGCGCCGGCGGCGTGGACGGCCACCTCTCCGCCGCGCTGGACGATCGAGATCGCACCGGAGGGTCCGCCCCTCGTCCTGACGAGGGCCTGGAGCGCCCGGTCGAGCGCGGCGTCCGCGTCGCCGGCGGTTGGCGAGCGAGCGGCGACGGCCGGCTCGACGGCCGCGATGACGAGGACGAGAGCGAGAGCGGAGACCGTCCCGCGCAGCCCGGACACGCGGGCTACCCTCTCACGGCCCCCCGGCGGCGTGAAGGGCGGTACGACGCGGTGCTCGGCGACGCCGACCTCGTCCTCCCGCGCGCCGTGCGGTGGAGGAGGCGATGCACGAGGTGGTCGTCGTCGGCTTCTCGCACCGCGCCGATGGGCATCGGCCACCTGGCCCGCCAAGCGCACCGCGAGGTGGAGCAGCCGTGGCTCTCGATCCCGGGCCCCGCAGCGCGCACGCGATGACTCAGCCGGCGGACGCGATCCCGTGGGGCAATCGCGCGACGCTCGGGGACGGACGACGCGCGGGAACTGCATCCCGAGACCGAACCGGTCGTTGCGCTTCTTCGGGCCGCCCGGATTGATGCCGCAGAAGCGCAGCCTCACCCGGACCTCTCCGGGACCGGGCTCCGGCGCGGGCAGGTCGCCCACCGCAGCACCTCCGAAGCCGGGCCCTGCAGGTGTACGAAGCGACTTGCATCAGGCACAGGCACGGACTGCGGTCATGACGACCGCTGCGACCTCCTTGGGGTGGGAGATCATGACGACGTGCGACGCCCCTTCGACCTCTGTCACCGTCGCGCCCATGCGGTCGTAGCTGAAGCGGTGGACGCCGGGGTCGATGCACCGGTCGGCGGTCGGAAGCACCGCCCAGACCGGGCGGCTGCGCCATGCCGGCGTCGGCGCCGCCTCGGTGAGCGCAACGCCGGCGAGGGGGCGCTGGCTGATCGCGTAGAACGCGGCGTCAGCGGCCGGGAGGTCGGCGCAGAACGATTCGTGAAAGCCCTGAAGAGAGAGCGTGAACTCGCTGCCGCCTCCGGGCAACTTGTGCTCGACGATGTACGGGATGATTCCCGGAGGGGGGAACTTGGACTGGAGGTCGGTCAGGTTCTCGCCCTCGTCCGGAGCGAAGCCGGAGACGTAGACGAGGCCCACGACGTTGTCTGCCGTGCCGGCCGCCGTGATGACCGAACCACCGTAGGAATGACCGACCAGCAGGACGGGCCCGTCGATCTCACCGACCACGGCCTTGGTGTAGTCACCGTCGCCGCCGGTGAGGCCGCGCAGCGGGTTCGGTGGAGCGAGGATCGTCAGGTCTTCGCGGAGCAGCTCGTCATAGAGACCGCGAAAGCCGGACGCGTCAGCGAACGCGCCGTGGACGAGAACGACGGTGGGAAGAGCCATTGCAAAGCACCTCTCGCTATGGGTTATCGGGGCGCGGTGCGCGGCGATCGCCTGCGAGGCGGGCGCCGATCGCGGCGACGATATCCGTGCACGGCCGAGCCCGTCGAGGATGCCTCGCGCGTCGGCGGCGACCGGTGCGGCCGCGTTCAGGAAACGCTCACCGAGATCTCATGCGTCCCCGCGTACAACGGCTCGAAGGGGTGCAACTGGTACCCCACGGCAACGGGGGGACGAATGAACTCCATCAAGCGGGCGCTGAGCATCACCGCCGCGTTGATGCTCGTGGCCGGCGGCCTGAGCGGCGCCGCTCTCGGCAAGACGACCAAGACGCACAAGGCGACCACGCATCACAAGGCGGGTGCTGCCTGCTCGACGAGCCAGGTCGGCAAGAAGTCGACGACATCGACCGGCAAGAAGCTCACGTGCGAGCTGAAGGGCACGACCTACCGCTGGACCCTGACGAAGTAGGCCGGGGTCCCGCTGCCCGGCGCGCCGGCAGCGGGCCGGCCGCCGGGCCGCCCGGGCGGATGACCGGGCGTAGGCTTGCGCGATGGCGGAGGAGCACCGCGTCGCCGGTCACCTCGGGGTGGCGGCCGAGGAGTACGACGCGGCGATCCGCACGTTCATTCCAGGCTACGGGCGCATGATCGACACCATCGTCGGATGGCTCGACGGGCATGTGCCTGCCGGCGGCCTGGTGGTCGACCTCGGGGCGGGCACCGGGGCGCTGTCGGCCGCGATCCTCGACGCCCTCCCCGACGTGCGCGTGGAGCTCGTCGACATCGACCCCGAGATGCTCGAGGTCGCCGCCGCCAGGTGCGCCCGTCACGCCGGACGCCTCACGCTGCGTCGCGCACGATTCGAGGAGGCCCTGCCGTCCTGTCACGCCGTGGTCGGCTCGCTCGCGCTTCACCACGTCACCGCCCTCGCCGACAAGGCCGACCTCTACCGGGCGATTCACGCGGCGCTCGAGCCCGGTGGCCTGGTCGTGATCGGCGACATGCTCATCCACCCGGAGGGCCCCGAGCGCAGGCGCCTGTTCGAGAGCTGGTACGAGCACATGGGGCAGCACGGCATCACCGCGGCGGAGGCGGACGCCCACTTCGCGCAGTGGGCGGCGGAGGACCACTACGTCCCGCTGCCGGACGAGCTCGGGCTCATGGCCGCGGCCGGGTTCCGCCGGCCGGAGTGCTTCTGGCGGGACGCGGGCCTGACGGTGTACGGCGGGTTCAAGGACGCCTGAACTTCCCCGCTCGTAGCGAGAAGCTCGTCGTTTGGGGGGCATCGGAACTGCACGGGCGAGGGTGATGGCCGTGGCCTGCCCCGGCTAGCGTCCAGGGTCGGAAGGATTCCGACTCAAGAAACGGGGAGTGACATGGCAGAGCGGCGGCGA
>DATFWK010000103.1:0-2209 GCA_035259345.1 Miltoncostaeaceae bacterium
CTGGACCTCGACCTGCCGAAGGCCGGCACGGTCCTCGAGCCCAGGACCGCCATCGTCTCCCTCGTCGTCGGGGTCTCGGTCACGATGCTGGCCTCCGTGATCCCCGCGATCCGGGCGACCCGGGTCCCCGCCGTCGCCGCCCTGCGCGAGGGCGCGGTGCTCCCGAAGTCGCGCGGGCAGCTGGGCAAGGTCGCGGCCGTCGGCCTGACCCTGTTCGGCGCGGCCGCGCTGGCCCAGGCCACCCTGGGCGGCGGCTCGGCCGGCTCGGTGCTCATGCTCCTCGGGGTCGGCGTGATCGCCCTCTTCATCGGCATCGCGCTCGTCTCCCCGCGGCTCGTCCGCCCGCTGGCCCGCATCGTCGGTGCGCCGTCGCGGGCGCTCGGCGGCACCCCCGGCCGGCTGGCCTCCGAGAACTCGGTCCGCAACCCCGGCCGCACGGCGGCCACGGCGGCGGCCCTCATGATCGGCCTCGCGCTGGTCACGGTCGTCGCGACGGTCGGCAACGGCCTCCGCAACTCCGACAAGGCGGCGATCGCCGGGACGATCCACTCCGACCGCGTCGTCACCGCCAAGAACGGCTTCGACCCGATCCCGACCAACGCCGGCAGGGCGCTGGCGAGCGTGCCGGGCGTCGCCGCGGTCTCCGCGGTCCGCACGGACAAGGCGCGGGCCGCCGGCGCCACGGTCGACGTGAACGGCGTCGACCCGGCGACGATCACGAGCCTGGCGCACCTGCGCTGGAGCGCGGGCTCCGACGCCACGCTGCGCGGGCTCGGTGACGACGGCGTCGTCGTCAAGCGGCGCTTCGCCAAGGACCACCACCTGACGGTCGGCAGCCGGGTCACGGTCGTCTCGCCGACCGGCATCCGCAGGGCCTACACGGTGCGGGGCATCGTCGACCCGCCGGCCTTCGACCAGGTCGACGCGGTCTTCGGCGAGCTCATGATCACCCAGCGCGCCTTCGACCAGGCCTTCCCGCGGCCGAAGGACGCCTTCACGCTCGTCGACCTCGCGCCCCGCGCGGGTGCCTCGACCGAGCGGGCGATGCGGACGGCCCTGGCGCCCTACCCGGACACCAAGGTCTCCACCAAGGACGCCTACGTCCAGGACCGGGCCAACGGCGTCAACAAGCTCCTGAACCTCCTCTACGTCCTGCTCGCACTGTCGGTGCTGGTCAGCCTCTTCGGGATGATCAACACGCTGGTGCTCTCCACCTTCGAGCGCACCCGCGAGCTCGGGATGCTCCGCGCGATCGGCATGACCCGGCGCCAGGTCCGGCGGATGGTCCGGCACGAGAGCATCGTGACGGCGCTCATCGGCGCGGCGCTCGGCATCGGCGTCGGGCTCGGGCTCTCGGCCCTCGTCACCCGCGCGCTCGCCGGGCAGGGGCTGGTCTTCCAGGTCCCGACCGGCTCCCTCGTCGCCTTCGTCGTCGTCGCCATCGGCGCCGGCGTCCTGGCGGCGGTGCTTCCGGCCCGCCGGGCCGGCCGGCTCGACGTGCTGGCGGCGCTGAAGTACGAGTGACGCCCGCGGCCAATTGGCCGTGACGGGCGTGGCCAATTGGCCACTCGGCGGGGCCGCGATTCGGAGGTGATCCGGATCGCGGCCTCGTTCGTATCGGGGTCCGTGGCCGGGTGCCGGAGGGCTCACCGGCGCCGGCCACCCCCGGTCAGTCGCCGGCGCGGCGGTTGAAGATGAGCGGCGGGAGCTGCTCCTCGGTCGGGTCCTTGTCACGGACGACGACGTCGATCAGCGTCGCGAGCACCGAGGCGATCGGGATGGCGAGGATGACCGCGAAGCCACCGAACAGCACCCCGATGGCGGTGACCGAGGTCAGCACCATCAGCGGTGAGAGGCCGACCGAGTGGCCCAGCACGCGCGGGACGATGAGGTAGTCCTCGAGCTGGCGGACGACCAAGACCGCGACACCGGCGAAGATCGCGATCGAGATCGACTGCGTGAGGCCGACGC
Organism: Miltoncostaeaceae bacterium; assembly: GCA_035259345.1. GTDB lineage: Bacteria > Actinomycetota > Thermoleophilia > Miltoncostaeales > Miltoncostaeaceae > DATFWK01. The sequence goes on from DATFWK010000103.1 coordinate 1,972, forward strand.
CGATGGCCAGGGCGCCCGCGATGAGCGGTCCGACGACCGGCACGAGCTCGACGATGCCGGCGAAGCAGCCCACCAGGAGCCAGTAGCGCAAGCCGGTCGCGTAGAAGGCGAGGGACAGGACGGCCCCGACGAGCACGACCAGCACCAGCTGGCCGCGGACGTACGCGCCGAGCTTCGCGTCGATCAGGTGCCAGGTGTCGCGGACCCGCTTGCGCTTCGGGCGCGGCAGCACCGAGCA
>DATFWK010000104.1:0-12431 GCA_035259345.1 Miltoncostaeaceae bacterium
CGAGGCGGGCGCGCCACCCCGGGAGGGTCCACCACTAGTGCGCCAGGCCCGGCTGGATCTTCATGATCTGGAACTCGACCGGGCCGCGCGGGGTGGGCACCGTAACCTTCTCGCCCTTCTTCCGGCCGAGCACCGCCTTGCCGACCGGGCTCTCGTTCGAGAGCCGGTGGTTGCGGGGGTCCGCCTCAGCCGATCCCACGATCGAGTACTCGACGTTCTTCTTGGTCGAGAGGTCCTTGAGCGTCACCCGCGCGCCGATCGACACGGACTCGGTGGAGACGTGCTCGGCGTCGACCACGCGCGCGTTGCGCAGCTTCTGCTCGAGCCCGAGGATGCGCGCCTCGAGCTGCGCCTGCTCGTTCTTGGCGTCGTCGTACTCCGAGTTCTCGGAGATGTCGCCGAACTCGCGCGCCTCCTTGATGCGCTCGGCCACCTCCCGGCGCTTGATCGTCGAGAGGTACTCGATCTCCTCCTTCAGCTTCTGAAAGCCCTCTTCGGTGAGGACGACTTCGCGCTCCATGTGTCTCCTTCTCGTCAGGAGCAGGGCAGCGCCGCCGTGTGCGGCACCGGATGCTGGACCAGCCCGGGCGACGGTTGCAGCTGCGTGGCATCGCGGGCGGCGAGGGCCGCCAGGCGCTCGAGCGCCTCGTCGATGGTCGGTGCGATCAGGAGGGCGTCCCGGTCTCCCGCCGCCACGCGCTGACCGGGAAAATACCACCCGTAGAACTTGCGTAGGTAGGCGCAGGCGCGCTGGTCGCCGAGCGCCGCGCGCGCGTCGCCCGCGAACGTGGCGATCTCGGCGACGACGTCGGCCAGCGTGCGCTCGGGAGCCGGGCGCCCGGCGGCGATCTCGCCGAAGGCCCACGGGTTGCCGAGCGCGGCGCGGCCGATCGCGACCGCCGCGGCGCCGTGGCGATCCACCACCTGCCGGGCCTCCTCGGCCGAGCGGATGTCGCCGCTCGCGATGACCGGTACCGCGACGGCGTCCGCGACCTCGGCCGTGACGCGGTGATCCGCCCTGCCCGCGTACTCCTCGCTCGCCGCGCGCGGGTGGACGAAGAGCGCCGCCGCGCCCGCATCCTCGAAGCGGCGGGCGGCGCCGACCGGGTCCGCCGTGGCCGGAGTCGTGCCGCGGCGCATCTTGACCGTCACCGGGACGGGGACCGCGCGCACCATCGCCGCGACGATCCGCTCAGCCCGGTCGAGGTCGTCGAGCAGCGCGGCGCCGGCGCCGGTCTTGCAGACCTTGGGCACCGGGCAGCCCATGTTCACGTCGACCATGTCGGCGCCCGCGTCGACGGCGGCGCAGGCGGCCTCCGCCATCGCGTCCGGGTCGGTGCCGAACAGCTGGATGCCGACCGGATGCTCGTCGGGAGCCGTGGCGAGCATGCCCACGGTGCGCCGGTTGCCGTGGCGGACGCCGAGGCTCGCCACCATCTCCGAGACCGCCAGGCCGGCGCCGTGCCGGCGCGACTGGCGGCGGAACGCCCAGTTGGCGATGCCGGCCAGCGGTGCCTGGACGACCCGGTTCTCGAGCCGCAGGTCCCCGATCAGGAATGGCTCGGCGAGCGGCCAGGCCCCGTCCGTGTGGGCGGCCCTCGGTGCGGCCGCGCGCTCGCTCAGCACGGTGCGCATGCCCTTCCTCATGCCGGCCTCCGGGCGCCGAGCGCCGGCCCGCGGGCCTCCGGCTCGCGCGGGGCGACATTGAGCTCGTGGATGATCCGCAGGCCCTCGAGCGTCAGGAAGGGCTCGTGCTCGTCGATCTGGTCCGACAGCGGCGCGATGAGCTCCGCGAGGCCGCCGGTCGCGACGGTGAGCGAGCTCGGGCCGAGCTCGCCCTTGAGCCGGGCGACGAGCCCGTCCACCATCGCGACGGTGCCGTAGACGATGCCCGACTGGAGGGCCTCCACGGTGGACTTGCCGATCGTGTTCGCCGGCGCCACGAGGTCGACCTTGAGCAGGCGCGCCGCCCGGCTGGCGAGGGCCTCGACCGAGATCTCGAGGCCGGGCGCGATGACCCCTCCGAGGTACTCCCCGCGCTCCGAGACCGCGTCGATGTTCGTCGCGGTGCCGAAGTCCACCACCAGGCAGGGGCCGCCGTAGCGGCGAAACGCCGCGACCGCGTTGACCAGGCGGTCCGCGCCGAGCTCGTGCGGGTTGTCGATCGCGAGCGCCATCCCGGTCCGGACGCCCGGCCCGACGACGAGCGCGGGACGGTCCATGTAGCGCCCGGCGAGCTCGCGGTAGGCGACGGTGAGCGTCGGGACGACCGAGGAGACAGCCATCGCGTCCACGCCGGTGAGGCTGCCGCCGCGAAGCTCGAGGATCTTGTCGTGCTGGGCCGCGAGCTCGTCGACGGTGGCCGTGCGCACGGTCGAGACGCGCCAGTGGTGGAGCAATTCGCTCCCCTGGTAGACGCCCGCGACCGTCTGGGTGTTGCCGACGTCGATCGCCAGCAGCATCGCGCCCCCCTCGCCCGCGCTAGCGGGGAGCGTCCGGCGACCCGTCGGCGTCCGCCTCGCCGCCCTTGAGGATCTCGATCGTGACGTCCTGGGTCGTGTAGATCTCGACGCGCGGGATGATGCGCGAGGGGCGGTTCTTGTCCCAGACCCACACGTCCTGCATGGTGATGTGGAAGAGGGGATACGAGGCCTGCGGCACGAACTCGCGCTCGAACCCGTTGCAGAGATAGGTCGTCTCCTGCGTCAGGACGCAGTAGCGGAACAGCGGGTAGACGTCCGTGTACTCGCGCTTGAGCCTGAGCTCGAGCTCCGCCTCGTACTCCTCGAGCTCGTCCGCATGGGACATGTCCGGCCCTCCTGAGCTGCCGTCTCCCGGCGTGGCCGAAAATCGGCTCCTAGTCTATCGCCCCCGGCTCCGGCGGCCGCGCGGCGACGGCCACCGGCTGCTCGAGCGGGTCGAGGGCCGACTCGAGCTCGGCAAGCGTCCGCCCGTCCGGCAGCGCCAGGCCGGGGTCGAGCGCCAGCAGCGGGACGAGCGCGAACCGCCGCTCGGCCAGGCGCGGGTGCGGGACCTCGAGCTCCGCGTCCCGCCACGCGCCGCCCTCCCACAGCAGGATGTCGCAGTCGATCCGCCGCGGGCCGAAGCGCGGTCCGGGCGTGCGCCCGAGGGTGGCCTCGCAGGCCTTGGCGACGGCGAGGAGCCCGGGCGGGTCGAGGGCGGCCGTCACCCGGCAGGCGGCGTTCAGGAAGCTCGGCTGGCCCTCGAGGTCCCGCGGCGCCGTCTCGTAGACGGGGCTGGTCGCCTCGACCACGACGCCCGCACGCTGGAGGCATCCCAGGACGCCGGCGAGCGCGCCGAGCCGGTCGCCCATGTTCGATCCGAGCCCGAGCCAGTAGCGCGAGCGGGCGCTCACCGGGCGCGCCGAAGCGTCACCGCCGTCTCGCGCACCGGTCGGGCAAGGGCCACGTGCGGCTTTCGGACCGTGACGGTGACCGCGCTCGCGAGCGGCTCCTCGAGGACGCGCTCTGCGATGCGGGCGGCGAGGCGCTCGAGCAGGCGGTCGGGCGGGCCCTCGACGATCGCGGCGACGGCCTCGGTGAGGGCGGCGTAGTCGACGGTCTCGGCGAGGTCGTCCGTCTCGGTTGCGCCGCAGCGGTCGATCTCCACCTCGAGGTCCACCACGAAGCGCTGCCCGAGCTCGCGCTCGGCGGGCAGGACGCCGTGGCGCCCGAAGCACTCGAGGCCGCGCACCGAGACCACGCAGGGGCCGCTCATCTGGCGGCCGCCTCGACGGCGGTCCAGGTGGCGAGCGCGTCGACCGTCTCCTGCACGTCATGGGCACGCAGGACCGCAGCGCCGCGGGCGACGGCGGCGAGGCCGGCCGCAAGCGACGGGGCGAGCCGCTCCTCCACCTCGCGGCCCAGGAGCGTCAGGAACATGCTCTTCCGCGAGACGCCCACCACGACCGGGCGGCCGAGGGCGGTGAGCGCCTGAAGGCCGGCGATGAGCGCGAGGTTGTCCTGCAGGCGCTTGCCGAAGCCGATGCCGGGATCGAGCAGCACGCACTGCTCGGAGATGCCGGCGGCGACCGCCGCCTCGAGGCGCTCCTCGAGGAACCCCCGCACCTCCCCGACGACGTCGTCGTAGCGCGGCGCCTCCTGCATCGTCCGCGGCTCACCGCGCATGTGCATCAGGCAGACGGCGCCGTCCCGCTCGCCGACGAGCGGCAGGAGGTCCGGGTCCCCCCGACCGGCGGTGACGTCGTTCACGAGCACGGCGCCCGCGTCCATAGCCACCGCCGCGACCGCCGCCTTGGAGGTGTCGATCGAGATCGGGAGCGGACCGCCGCCGGCGACCACCGCGAGCACCGGCTCCAGCCGCCTGAGCTCCTCCTCGACTGGCACCGGGTCCGAGCCCGGTCGGGTGCTCTCGGCGCCGACGTCGCAGATCGCGGCGCCCTCGGCCGCGATCGCGTGCAGGCGGGTGACGGCCGCCGTCGGATCGAGGTAGCGACCCCCGTCGGAGAAGGAGTCGGGGGTCACGTTCAGCACCCCCATCACGCACGGAGGGCTGAGCCAGGCCAGCGGGTCGTCGATGCCGCGGAGCCTATCCCCCGCGGCATCGCGAACCCGGGCCGCCGACAGGCCTCAGGTGACGGTGAGCGTCCCCTCCGCGACTCCCTGCAGGGCACCGGTCATCCAGTCGCGGTACTCGACCACCAGCGTGCGCACGCCGGGGGTGGTGGGCCGGAGGATCACGTCGTACCGCTCGGCGGTGACCATCTCGATGGAGTCCGCCATGAAGGACTTGGGCAGGGGGCGCGCGTCGCCGGCGATGACCTCGCCGGTCAGCCCACCGAACGTGATGTGGTGGATCCCGTAGGAGGCTGCGATCAGCCTCAGGAGGACCGTCTGGCCGACCTTCGCCTGGATCGCCACCTCCGGGCTGGTCCTCGTCGTCGGATGCGCGGCGCCGTTGATGAAGAAGTACTGCGGGTTGAAGAGGTTGAGCCCGACATCCCCGCCGCAGAGGCCGGCTGCGTGGCTCAGCTTGCGGTAGACGGGATCGGCCGCGTAGAGGGCCCAGATGGCCTCGACGTCGTACGTCGGACCGCCGGTGAAGGCGAGGCCGGGACCGCCCGGCGGGTCGATGACGAGCGGGCCGAACATGCCCATCTGGAAGTGCAGCGTCGTGTTGACGTGGCAGTGGTAGAAGTACGTGCCGGCCGTCGTGGCCTTCCACTGGTAGGTGTAGCGGGGATTCACCTCGAACGAGACGTGGCCCACGCCGTCGTTGAACGTGTCCGGCTCGATCGCGTGGTGGTGGATCGTGTGCACGCGCTTCCGCGCGTGCAGGAGCGTATGGACGATCTGGCCCTCACTCGCCCGGATGAGCGGGGCCGGGAAGACCGGCGGCCCGTTCGCGTCCCGGAAGCCCCAGAAGCGCAGCTTCTTGCCGTCCGGCATCACCAGGTCGAGGTTGCCGAAGAACTCGCGCGTGAAATTCTTGTCCGCGGTCACCCTGCGCGGTGTGGCCGGCGCGCCGTGAGGGATCTTGCAGAATGCCAGCGCCGGGTCGGCGCTGATCTTCGCCGAGCTCACGCCGTGTCCCGCGTGGCCGCCGGACAGCGAAAGGCCGGGTGCCAGGGTGCCGGTGGCGGCGGCCCCCGTCGCGGCGTTTCCCGGCCCCCGGTTCGGGCTCGGCCCGGGACCGCCGTTGCCGCTCGGCCCCTTGTTGCTGCTCTGCCCGGCGCTCATGAGAGCAGGTCCCAGTGCATGAGGCAGCCCTGCGGGTAGAGCCCGCCCCCGGCGGTGGCGCCCATCTGGATGTGGTCGTGCACGACGTACTCGTTCTTCGGCACGTCGGTGAGGACCGCGGGCGGATAGGCGTCACGCGGACGCTCGAACGGCAGGTAGCAGTCCTTGCGGTCCAGCGGGTGCATCGGGATCACGTCCTTCTCGGGCTGCGAGTCGAGCACCTGGCCGTTGACGGCCAGGACGGTGAGGTGGTTCCCGTGGATGTGAATGGCATGGGTGCCGAAGCCTGCGTTCACGATCCGGATCAGCCGCGGCTCGTTGAGGCGGCCGGTCGGCGAGACACTCGGGTCGTCGACTGCCTCGATGCCGCTGACGCCGTTGGTCGTGAAGTAGCGGGGGACGAACGTGGCCGGCACGGGCGTGTCGGTGCGGATCGCATCGTTCCAGCGCGGATCGATCTCGACGAGCATCCAGACCAGCTGCTCGACGAAGGTCGGGCCGCCCGGATACGACTGGTTCGTCGTCCCCGGCGGCATCGAGATGAGCGCGCCGTGCAGGCCCACGAGGCGGAAGGCCGGCGCGTTCAGCCGGTCGAAGTAGAGATATGTGCCGGGCGCCGGCGCGGTGAACGAGAAGTTCGCCGTCTGGCCGGGCTTGATGGGGCCGCTGTCCACCACCCCGTCGATGAAGAACGTGTGGTCCTCGCCGAGGTGGTTCGTGATCGACATGTTGACCACGTCGCCGGCAACGGTGTTGATGACCTGGCCGGGGAAGCTCGCGGCGGTCGCCGACGTCCCGTAGCTCAGGATGTAGACGAACGTGCCGTCGATGAGCTTGAGCCGCCCGTCGGTGATGTGCAGCTCCACCGACGTGTCGGCCGCCTGCGCCGGGGCCGTCGCGCGGATCGCGCCCAGCCCGCCTGCCGCGACCGCGGCCATGCCCGCGGCCGATCCGATCAGCATTCCGCGCCTGGTGATGCCCCCCCGACGGGCAGGGGGCATCCCGGCGGGAGCCTCGTCCTGAAGCGTCATTTGCACCTCCCTGCGCCCCCGACGGAGAGCGGGAACGTGCCCACAAGCCTCCGTCGGGAGGCACCCCTGCTGGAAGGTCGATTTCCGCTTAGCAGACTGCGCATTCACGCAGTCGCGATCGACCGAATGGCCCCCGGCCAGGCGGGCCAGCCAGAGGGTGCGCTAGGCCTCGGGGAGGGCGGTGCCGGGCGTCGGCGGCGGCGTGGCGGGGAGCCGGCGCGGGTGCTGGTCGGCCTGCTGCTCGCGCTCTGCGCTCGCCCGGTCGGAGGCCGCCTTCTCGTCCTTCGCGCGGAAGACGTCCGCCTCCGCCTGTCCGCTCACCAGGCCCAGGAACTCCTCACGCTCGATGGTCTCGCGCCTGAGGAGGATCTCGGAGAGCCGGTCGAGGTCGTCGCGGTGCTCGGTGAGGATGCCCCTCGCGCGCCCGTGCGCGTCCTCGATGATGTTGCGGATCTCGTTGTCGATCTCGCGCGCCATCTCGTCCGAGTAGTCCGGCTCGCTGTACATGTCGCGCCCGAGGAACGGAGCGCCGTGGTTGTGGCCGAGGGTCCGCGGCCCGAGCTTGTCGCTCATGCCGAAGCGCATCGTCATCGACTTCGCGATGCGGGTGACCCGCTCGATGTCGTTCGAGGCGCCGGTCGTGATCTCGCCGAACGCGAGCTCCTCCGCGGCACGGCCGCCGAGCAGCATGGCCATCTCGTCGAGGAACTCGGCCTTGGTGGTCGTGAACTTGTCCTCCTGCGGCATGGAGATGGTCACGCCGAGGGCCTGGCCGCGGGCGATGATCGAGATCTTGTGGATCGGGTCGGCGTTCGGCAGGAAGTGGCCGACGAGCGCGTGGCCCATCTCGTGGTAGGCCGTGACGCGGCGGTCCTTCTCGGTCAGCAGGCGGGACTTCTTCTCGGGCCCCGCGACGACCCGCATGATGCCCTCCTCCAGCTCGGGCATCTCGATCAGGCGCTTGCCGCGGCGGGCCGAGAGCAGCGCGGCCTCGTTGACGAGGTTCGCCAGGTCGGCCCCGGTGAAGCCGGGCGTCTGGCCGGCGAGCGCGTCGAGGTCGATCTCCTTGGCCAGCGGCTTGCCCTTGGTGTGCACGCGGAGGATCGCCTCACGGCCCGGGCGGTCCGGGCGGTCGACGACGATCTGGCGGTCGAAGCGGCCGGGCCGGAGCAGGGCCGGGTCGAGGATGTCCGGCCGGTTGGTGGCGGCGATGAGGATGATGTTGTCCTTCGCCTCGAAGCCGTCCATCTCGACGAGCAGCTGGTTGAGCGTCTGCTCGCGCTCGTCGTGGCCGCCGCCGAGGCCCGCGCCGCGGTGGCGTCCGACGGCGTCGATCTCGTCCATGAAGATGATGCAGGGGGACGCGGCTTTCGCCTGCTCGAACAGGTCGCGCACGCGCGAGGCGCCCACGCCGACGAACATCTCGACGAAGTCCGAGCCCGAGATCGAGAAGAACGGAACGCCGGCCTCGCCCGCGACGGCGCGCGCCAGGAGCGTCTTGCCGGTGCCGGGCGGCCCGAACAGGAGCACGCCCTTCGGGATGCGCGCCCCGAGGGCCTGGAACTTCTTCGGGTTCTCGAGGAACTCCTTGATCTCGTAGAGCTCCTCGACCGCCTCCTCGGCGCCGGCGACGTCGCGGAACGTGATCTTGGGCGAGTCCACCGCCATCCGCTTCGCGCGCGCCTTGCCGAAGCTCATCACCTTGGAGCCGCCGCCCTGCATCTGGTTCATGAGGAAGATCCAGATCAGGAAGAAGAAGACGAACGGCGCCAGCGTGATCAGCAGGCTCCACCAGGCGGAGCCGCCGCGGCCCTTCACCTCCGTGCGGACGTGATTGGCGGTGAGCTTGGCGCTGAGCTGGTTGGCCGCCTGCTCGGACGGGAGGCCCGTCGTGTGCTTCTTGCCGTCCGGCCCGATCCAGGTCGCGGTCTGGTCCGGGACGCTGATCTTCGCCGACTGGACCTGGTTGTTCTGGACCTGCTGGACGAAGTCCGAGTAGACGAGCTTGTTCTTCTCGGGCGACCCTGACAGCACCAGCTTCTGCGCCACGAGGGCCAGCAGGATGACGATGAGAATCGGAAACGCGGCGCTCTTGAGGAAGCGGTTCAGGGGGTGCCTGTCCCTTCCGCGGGCTGGGTGTCGTCCGAGGATAGCAGCGAAGCCATCCCCGTCGTGGGTGCCGGGTCCAGCGCCGCGATGTAGGGCAGCTCGCGGAAACGCTCGCCGAAATCCAGGCCGTATCCGATGACGAACACATCCGGCAGCTCGAAGCCCACGTAGCGCATCTCGACCGGCAGCCGGCGGGCGGCCGGCTTCACCATCAGGGTGCAGAGCGCGAGCGACGCCGGCTCCCGGGACGCCAGGTTCTTCATCAGGTACGAGAGCGTCAGGCCGGAGTCGACCACGTCCTCGACCAGCAGCACGTGCTGGCCGGCGATCGGCGCGTCGAGGTCCTTGAGGATGCGGACCACCCCCGACGAGTGGGTCGAGGAGCCGTACGAGGAGACGGCCATGAAGTCCAGGCGGCAGGGCACCGTGAGGCGGCGGACGAGGTCGGAGATGAAGAAGATCGCGCCCTTCAGCACCCCGATGACGAGCACCTCGCGCCCCGTGTAGTCGGCCGAGATCTCGGCGGCCAGCTCGCCGACCCGCCGCGAGAGGTCCTCGGCGGGGATGAGGATCTCACCGGCGCGCGGCTCGCCCGGCACCGGGCACCTCCTCTCGGCTCGCCCGCTCGGCCACCAGCAGCCCGCCCGCGCTCGACAGCCGCCCCCCCGGCACCTCGCGGACGCCGCCCTCGGCGGCGAGGTCGAGGGCGGCGTCGACCCACCGCGACTCGGCCGCCTCGCCGGGGAGGCCCGCAGCCGCGAGCAGCCGGCGGACCAGCAGGCGGCGCATCGGCGCGGGCTCGGCGAGCAGCGCCGCCGTGTCGAGCGCCGCCGGCGCCGCGGGCCCCGGCCCAGGGCGCGCGGCGCGGCGCCACGCCTCCGCCTCCAGGCCCTCGAGCAGCTCGGCCTCGTCGCGCAGGAGGTCCGCGAAGCGGGCAACGGCCGCCTCGGCGCCAGGGTGGACGGCGCGGAGCGCCGGCAGGAGGCCGTGGCGCACGCGGGCGCGGGCGTAGGCGGGGTCCTCGTTCGACGGGTCGCGCATCGGCGCAAGGCCGCGCCCCGCGCACCAGGCCGCGGTCTCGTCCCGCGTGACGGTCAGGAGCGGCCGAACGACCGGCCCGCTTCGCGGCGCCATCCCCAGCGCCCCGGTCCGCCCCGTGCCGCGGGCGATCCGGAACAGCACGGTCTCGGCCTGCTCGGTCGCGGTGTGGCCGGTGGCGATGCGGGCGAAGCCCTCGGACGCGGCGAGCTCGAGCGCTGCGGCGAGGCGCGCGGCGCGTGCCCGGGCCTGGACGCCGGCCCCGCCGCCGACCGCCGGACGGCGCACCCACGCCGGAAGGCCCAGGCCTCGCGCGGCCTCGACCACTCGCTCGCATTCGTCCGCGGCCTCCGGACGCAGGCCGTGGTCCACCGCGAGCACGCCGACCGTCCCCTCGTGGAGCTCCATCAGGAGGTGCATGAGGCACAGGGAGTCCGCCCCACCCGACACCATCGCGAGCACCGGCGCGCCGGCGGGCAGCAGGTCGTGGCGGCGCGCGTACCGGGCCACGCGCGCTTCGAGCGGGAGCCGCATGCCCGGATAGTGTGCCCGTTCTTGCCTCTCCACCTCCGCACGGCCAGCGGGCAGCAGGCCCCGCTCGCGCTCTGCCCGGGCGACCCGGACCGCGCGAGGCTCGCGGCGGCCGAGCTGCTCGAGGGTGCGCGGGCCGTGACCGAGGCTCGCGGCCTGCTCGGCTTCACCGGCCGCTACCGGGGCGTCCCCGTCACCATCCAGGCGACCGGCATGGGCGGCGGCAGCACGGGCATCGTCGCGCACGAGCTGATCGAGCTCGGCGCCCGGGTGCTCGTGCGGGCGGGATCGACCGGCGGCCTGCAGGAGGACCTCCAGCTCGGCACCGTCGTCGTGGCCGACCGCGCCGTCGCGGACGACGGCGCGGGCCTTGCGCTCACCGGCGGCGAGGCGCCGCCGCCGGATGCCGGCGTCGCCGACGCGCTCGCCGGGGCGGCCGCGGGCGCGGGCCACCGGGTCGCGCGCGGGACGGTGGTCTCCACCGACCTCTTCTACGACCCCGAGCCCGGGAGGAACGAGGCCTGGCAGGCACGCGGGATCCTCTCGGTCGAGATGGAGGCCGCGGTGCTCTTCGCGGTCGCTCATCGCCACGGCGCGCGGGCCGGATGCGTGCTCACGGTGTCCAACCGGCTGGTCGGCGAGCCGGGCTGGATGCCGCGCAGCGCCCTCGAGGCGGCCGGCGTCGAGGTCTGCCGGGTCGGCCTGGACGCCCTCGTGGCGGTCTAGCGGAGCTCGAGCTCCGGCTGGGCCGCGGCCTCCCCGTGGGCCAGCGCGGGCGCGGGGGCGCGGACCGGCCAGAGGCCGACGACCAGCGCGGCGACCGACGTCAGCAGGTGGAGCCAGATGAGCGGCGGGTTGCGCGCGAAGAAGTCGTCGAGCGTGCCGTCAAGGAAGAAGCCCGCGATCGCGAACGGCAGGCCGAGCCCGCCGAGGATGAGCGCGAAGATGCGCGCGGTGCGGGGGCTCAACGCCATGGGGATGCCGATCAGCCCCACGCACACGTGGATCACGTTGGTGAGCGGGTTGATCGTGAAGACGAGGAACGACACGCCGGTGACGTTGCTGAAGTGGTTGAACCCTGTGATCAGGAGTCCGCAGATGCCGAGCACCAGGTAGGCGCCGCTGACGACCTGCGCGAAGCGGACGACGACCTGCGCGTGGCGCGGCGACATGCCCCCGGCGTCCGCCGCGCCAATCGTCATCCGCGGCCCCGCGTTCCGGCGGCCAGCTGGACGAGGCGGTCGGCGGCCCAGCCGAGCGCCACGCCGGCCGCGATGTCGGCCGGGTCGTGCTCGGCGGAGGCGACCCGGGCGGCGAGCCCGGCCCCGGCGGCGGCGGCGAGGAGCGGCGCAAGGCCGGGGTGATGGCGGCCGACCGCGCGGGCGATCGCAGTGGCCGCCGCGGCGTGGCGGCTCGGCATGCCGCCGTCCGTGCGCGGGCCCGGCCGCGGCCGGCCCACGGCGTCCCGGATGACGCGCGCGGCGCCCGCCGCGCCGAGCGCGGCCGCGAGGGCCTCGACGCCGGCGCGCCGCCCGGGGCGGGACACGATCATCGCTGCGACCAGGAGGCGGAAGGCCGGCGCGAGCGCCCCCGAGAGCGCCGCGGCCGCGAAGGGTCCGCCGGGCGACCGCCCGGCGAGCGCGCGCACCCGCGTTCCCAGCAGACGGTCGGGCGACGCCCCAGCCACGGATTGAGGTTACGCCACGCCGCCTACCGGGCGGGCTCGGCGCGTCTCGCCGGCGGACGTCAACGCGCCCTCCGAGACGGAGACCCGGTTGCGCCCGCGCGCCTTCGAGCGGTAGAGGGCGCGGTCGGCGTCCTCGACCAGGCGCTCCGCCCCGGCGCCCTGGGCCCGCTGGGCGACCCCGGCCGAGATCGTGCGGCCGTCGCGGCCGCCGGGGACCGCCACGGCGACCTGTGCGACCGCCCGCCGGATGCGCTCCGCGGCCTCGGCCGCCTCCCGCACCGGGCCGGGCACCAGAACGGCGAACTCCTCGCCGCC
>DATFWK010000105.1:0-2280 GCA_035259345.1 Miltoncostaeaceae bacterium
TCGGCCGGCCACCCGAAGGACTCAAGAAGGGCGGTCACCTCCGCCTTCGCCGCGTCGTCGTCGCCGCAGACGAACGTGTCGTGCCGGCCGGGTACCAGGGACGGCTCGACCATGACGTCGCAGTTGACCGTGTTCAGCGCCTTCACGACGCGGGCGTCGGGGAACGCGCGCTGGATCTGCTCCCCGAGCGAGTCGGTGTTGGCGACGGTGAACGTCGGCGGGAAGCCGGCCGAGAAGTCCAGCGGGTTGGCGACGTCGACGAGCAGCTTGCCGGCGAGCCCGTCGCGGGCCTGCTCCAGCGCCTCGAGCGAGTGGGCGCCGGAGGTGGCGTTGATCACCATCTCGGCCCCGGCGGCCGCGTCGGCGAAGCTGCCCTCCCGCGCCCCCGCGCCGTGGGTCCCGGCCCAGGCCACGGCCTTCTCGTTGCCCGCCTCGCGGGCTCCCATGGTCACCTGGTGGCCGAGCGAGATCAGCTTGGTCGCGATCACCTGCCCGACCATGCCGGTGCCAAGCACGGCGATCCTCATCTCCTGATCCTCCTCGTCGCGGCGTCCTCGCCCGGGACGATCTCACGCCGGCGGCCGCCCGGCCCGCCTCGCCGTCCCCCGAGCCGTCGGCGACAATTGGCGTATGGCCGAGACGACGGCGGGCGAGCCGGGCGGGAAGTGGCGCCCGCGCGTCCGCGGGATGCTGCGGCGGCGGTGGATCCTGGTCGTCGTCGGTGTCGTGGCGGTGGTTGTCGTGGCGGCGTTCCTGCTGAACAGGGCCGGCGGCGACGATGTCTTCTCGGTCCTCGACGGCTCGCTCGACGACCTCACCTACCTCGCGGTCTTCCTGCTGATCTTCGGCGACGCCGTCTTCCCGGTGCTGCCGGGCGAGACCACGCTCAACGCTGCCTCAACGCTGGCGGCGCAGGGGGTGCTCGAGATCGGGCTCGTGATGGTCGCCGGCGCCGCCGGCGCCGTCCTGGGCGACTCGACGCTCTACTGGATCGCGCGCGGCGCGACGGACCGGGTGAAGCCGCACCTCGACAAGGCACGTGAGAACCCGAAGGTCCGCGTCGCGCTCGACTTCCTCGGGGAGAGCGCGCCGACGCTGCTCGTGATCGGCCGCTACGTTCCCGGGCTGCGGTTCGTGGTGAACTCGACGCTCGGCCTCGAGAAGTACCCCTACCGGAAGTTCGTGGTGTGGTCGGCGCTCGGCGGCACCCTCTGGGCGATCTACACGTGCGCCCTGGCCTACCTGGTCGGCACCGCGCTTGCCGGGTTCCCGCTCGCGTCGATCGTGATCTCCGGCGTCATCACGACGGTCGCGCTGGGCGCCGGCTATCTCCTCATCCGCCGGCAGCGCCGCCGCGCGCAGCAGGACGCACCGGCTATCCCGTCCGGGTGACGGCCCCGTGGCTCAGGCCACGTTCCGGCGAGGGGCGCGTGGAGCGCCTCATGCCGAGATCCGCATCCCGCCGCAGGCCTCGCAGGTGACTGGGATCAGTCCCTCCCCGTTCGCCGCCGGCTCCAGGATGCGTCCGTTGCCCCAGCAGAGGCCGCAGAAGGTACCGGTGACCGGCGAGCTGGTCTCGGTGCGGGCGCGCTCGTCGCGCCACGCGGTCCAGTCGTCGTAGACGACGGGGATGCTGTTCTCGATGACAACCATGTCCAGGCAATTCCTCGCTGCGTACAAGCGGAAAACGCCCTAGCGGTATTGGCGAGCGCGAGATGTCGTAAACCAGCGCTTCGGCAGCGCCGCGCCGGGATAACAGTTCGAACATAGGTCCGGCGGCGGACGGAATTCGTTACGCGCCGCGACCCGTGGGGCCGGCCGGCGGCGGGGTCAGGCCAGGCCGAGGCCGGCCAGGGCGACCTCGACGACCCGCTCCTCCCAGTCGGCGGGGAAGGGGTCGCCGGCCAGCGATCGCATGTGGAACGCGCCGATGAGCATGTCCACCGCCGCGGCGACCTGGCGCGGATCGCCACCGGCCGCCTCGAGCATCGCGGCGAGGCGCTCGCGGCGGGGAAGCACGCTGCGCTCGCGGAAGAGCGGGAGGAGCTCGGGCGTGTGCTGCTCCTCGGCGAGGCAGGTGCCGATCAGCGGCATCACCCGGAACCGGGCCGTGTTGCGGCGCATCTGGCGGAGCAGGACGACCAGGTCGGCGCGGAGGTCGCCGGTCGGCTCGGGCCCCGCGGTGTCCCGGAGGTGTGCCAGCGCGGCAGTGGCCAGGTCGGCCTTGCTGCGATAGCGCAGGTAGATCGTCGCCTTGCTGACGCCGGCGGCGGCCGCGAC
>DATFWK010000106.1:0-2180 GCA_035259345.1 Miltoncostaeaceae bacterium
GTCGGGCTCACGCTCGCGACCGTCCTCGGCCTGGGGCTCGCGATCGCGATGGCGGCGCTGCGCACCGTCGACCGCATCGCCGGCCCCTGGGTCGTCGCGAGCCAGACGCTCCCCGTCATCGCGCTGGCACCGTTCTTCGGCATCTGGCTCGACTACGGCCCGGCGCAGGTCATGACCGCCGCCCTGATCTCGTTCTTCCCGATCGTCGTCACCGGCATCGACGGGCTGCGCGGGGTCGACCCGACCCTGTCCGAGTCCGCGCGCACCCTCGGCGCCGGCCGGTTCTGGGTGTGGCGGAGGATCACGTTCCCCGGCGCCATGCCGTCGCTCTTCTCCGGCCTCAAGCTCGCAGCCGTCTTCGCGGTGACCGGCGCGATCGTCGCCGAGTACATCGGCGCCGACCGCGGGCTCGGCTACCTGACCCGCATCGCGACCAGCCAGTTCGAGACCTCCCTCGCCTTCGCGGCCGTCTTCTGGCTCGGCGCGATCGGCTTCGCCCTCTACCTCATCGTCGGTGGCATCGAGCGCCTCGCGCTCCCCTACCGCCACCGACCCACCCGCCCCGACTGGAGGCACCGATGACCCGTCGCTTGCTCATCCCGCTCGCCGCGGTGGCCGTCGCCGCCACGGCCGCGCTCGGCCTCGGGCTGAGCGCACGCTCCGATCAGGCGACCCCCTCCGCGCGCCTGATCCTGGACTGGTTCCCGAACGCCGACCACGCCGGCGTCTACGCGGCGCTGAGCCACGACAGCTTCGAGAAGGCCGGCATCCAGATCAAGCCCGTGGTGCCGATCGATCCCACCGCGTCCATCAAGCAGGTCGCGACCGGCAAGGCGCAATTCGCGGTGACGTACCCGCTCGACCTGCTGCTCGCGCGCGGCCAGGGCGTGCCGGTCGTCGCCGTCGGCGCGCTCGTCACGCACCCGCTGAACGCCGTGATCGCCCGCACCGACCGCGGCATCGCGCGGCCGCGCGACCTCGTCGGCAAGACCGTCGGCGCCGCGGGCGCCCCGTCGGACCGGCCGCTCCTCGACGCCGTCGTGCGCGCGGACGGCGGCGACCCGTCGAAGGTGAAGGTCCGCAACGTCGGCTTCGACCTGGCGCCGGCGCTGGCGGCCGGGAAGGTCGATGCGGTGATCGGCGCCTACTGGAACGTCGAGGCCATCGAGCTCAAGGCGCTCCACGTCCCGATCCGGTCCTTCCGGCTCGAGAAGAACGGCGTCCCGGACTACGACGAGCTCGTGGTGATCACGAGCCAGAGCTTCGCCAAGGACCACCCCGGCTGGGTGACGGCGTTCCTGACCGCGCTCGGCCAGGGGCAGCGCCTCGCCGCGACGGACCAGCCGCTCGCCGTCGACGCGCTGCTGAAGGCCAACAAGGACCTCAAGCGCTCGCTGCTGCCGAAGGAGGTCGCCGCCGTGGCGCCGCTCCTCGACCCGCCCGGCGGGCGGCCGCTCGTCCTCTCGCTCGCGAAGTGGCAGCGGTTCGCGACCTGGGCCCGGGCGAAGGGGCTCCTGACCAAGCCGGTCTCCGTGAAGGCCGCGATCCGGACGGACCTGATGCCGGCCGCGAGCTGACGCATCCCGCCCCGGGTCGGCCGCGGGGCCGGCCCGGGGCTAGAACCGAAGGACCGCCTCGCGCTGACTGCAGCCCGAGATCGGCGCACAGGTGCGGACGAGCACCCGATAGTCGCCGTGCCGAACGACACCGAGGTCGATTCGGGCGCGTCCCGGACCCACGGTCCGCGGCCCGCGGACGACGGCGGGTCGCATGGTGCCGGTGGTGACGCGCCACATTGCGGCGCTGAGGCTGGCCCGACGGGGGACCGAGACGACCAGGGCCGCTCGCCGGCCCTCCGCTGCGGCATGGAATCGGGGGATCGAGATCGGGCCGGCCGAGGGCCCACCGTCGCGCTCCTGGATCTTGATGCCGCTGAAGCCCTCGCCGGCCCCGTTGTCCGTATAGACGACGATCGCGCGACCGCCAGGTGCCGCGGCGAACAGCGGGGGATAGCCGCCGCCGACGCCGTCCGCGAATCGCTCGCCCAGCCAATCACCGAGCCCGGGCCCGCTGGAGGCGAGGCCGTTCAGATTGGCGCCGGGCCCCTCGTGGTGATCCCAGGCAACGAATGCCGGGCCACGGGCCGGCATGGCGACGACGCCGGTGAGGCTTGAACCGTC
>DATFWK010000107.1:0-9009 GCA_035259345.1 Miltoncostaeaceae bacterium
CACGCGCGCCTGCGTGCGGTAGCTGTACTCGAGGAACCACTCGCCGGGACCCTGGTCATGCCAGAGGACGCCGCCGTGGCGCCAGTCCACCGAGAACGTCGCCAGGTACTGGCCGGCGACCTGGAGCGCCAGATCGCGCTCGTGCTCGGGGGCGTCCGGTCGCAGCGCCGGCAGGAGGTCGGCGAGCAGCACGGCCGTCCCCATGCCGTCCCGCCAGCCCGGCGGGTGGCCGTCGTCGGGGGTCCTGAAGAGGTTCTCGTTGACGCGGAAGACCCGCCCGTCGCCCGTGCGGTTCGTGGTCGAGAAGGCCAGCGCCTCCGCGATCGCGGCGCGATAAGAGGACAGCGCCCGGCGCTTCAGCCGGGTCTTCAGCTCCGTCCCCGCGTGGACCCAGTTGAGCGCGAGCCCCTGACCCGAGTACCAGGTCCACGAGAGGTCCGAGTCGGGCACGCGAAGGATCTGGCGGTTGCCGGCCCCCCGGCCGGCCGCGCGCCAGGCCGCCCGCACGGTCCGGATGCGCTGGTCGGGCGTCGGCCCCGGGCAGTCCAGGCCGCGGATGAAGGGAAGCTGGCCGGGGTCGGCGAGCGTGACGCGGGCGGACGGCACCTCGAGCTCGCGCGCGGGTGAGACGTTCCCGGCCCGGTCGCGCGCCTCGACCGTGACCTGCGTTCCGGGCGCCGCGCGCAGGTCGACCGGTAGGGCCGCGGGCAACCAGGAGGTCGACACCCGCATCTCGGCCGGTCCGGAGCCCGCGTCGTCGACCGTGGCCTGCAGGCGCAGGTGGGGCCGGTCGCGCGAGGTGCCGCCGACGCCGGGCCCGTCCGGCGCGCAGACGAAGACCGGGTCGACCTGCTGCAGGTCCAGGGCCGCCATGGCCGGCGGCTGGGTGTCGAGGACGATCCGGCCGACGAGGGGCGGGGCGAGCGGCTGGCCGCCCGCGTCGAGGAGCTTGACGAAGACCGCCCGCGGGACGGACTCCGGCGCGGACGTGTCCAGGCGCCACGCCACCTGCGGCGCCGCGGGCACGACGACCGCGCCGGCGAACCCGGCGTCGTTTGCGATCGCGAGCTGTGCGGTGCCCGGCACGGCGTTCACCGAGAGCGTCACGTCCGGCCGGTTCGCGAAGCGCGCCCCGGCGTCGATCGAGACCCACGGCCCGGGCGGCCCGACGTCCACCGGGAGGGAGGTGCTGCCGCTCCCCCCGCGGTCGTCGGTGACCGTCAGCGTGACCGTGTACACCCCCTGCGCAGCGTACGCATGGGCCGCGGTCGACCCGTCCCCGCCGGTCCCGTCCCCGAACGACCAGCGGTAGGCCACGACGGCGCCGTCTGGATCGACCGACCGGCCGCCGTCCAGCGTGAGCGGCGCGCCCGCGGGGGGAGCGGGGCCGGGCGCCGCGATGCGGGCGATCGGCGCGCGGTTCGCCGCGGCTGTGGGCGGGCCCGCCGCCGCCGGGCCGGCAGGGGCCAGCACCAGGAGGGCGAGGATGCCGATGGACGCTCCACGCCGGCTCGTCGTGGTGGGCGGTGCGTGCCGGCGCGTGGTCACGGCGCAACGATAGAGGTGGCGCCCGCAGCGCCCTCCCCTCACGGTCACCGGCGATATCCGGCTTCGAACGGCCCGGAGCGGGGAACGTACCGCTCGCATTGGAAGCGGCGTCCACAGCAGCGCCCGCCGCCCGAGCCGTCGAGCTCCGGCGGCTCGCCACGTTCGACGAGGCGGCCGAGGCTCAGGCCGAGCTCGCGCGGCGCACGAGCAACGTGTTCGCGACCCCGGAGTTCCTCGCGACCTGGTGGCATTGGTTCGGCGGCGGACGGCGGCTCGAGCTCCACGCCGCCGTCGCTGGCGGCGAGATCGTGGGGCTGGTCCCGCTCTACGAGTGGCAGCGGCGGCCCTTCCGCATGCTCCGGTTCCTCGGCCATGGAGCCGGTGACCAGCTCGGGGTGGTCGCAGAGCCCGCGGCCCGGCCGGCGATCGCCACGGCCGTGCGCGCGCTCATGCAGGCGACGGGCGCCCCGGTGCTGCTCGGCGAGCACCTGCCGCGCGACGAGCGTTGGGACCTGCTGCTCGGCGGCCGGCGCCTGGTGGCGGAGGGGAGCCCGGTCCTGCGCTTCGAGGAGGCGAGCTGGGAGTCCTACCTGGCCGCCCGCTCGTCCAACCTGCGCCAGCAGATCCGCCGGTTCGAGCGGAGCCTGGCGCGCTCACACGACGTCCGCTTCGACGCGCCGCGCACGCCGGGTGAGCTCGAGCGCGCCCTCGACGCGCTCTTCGCGCTGCACCGCGCGCGGTGGCACGGGCAGCCGACGAACTTCTCGTCCCGGGAGGGCTTCCACCGCGACTTCGCGAGGACGGCCCTGGACCGCGGGTGGGCGCGGCTCTGGTCCCTCGCCGTCGACGGGCACCCAGTCGCGGCCTGGTACGGCTTCCGGTTCGAGGGCGCGGAGTGCTACTACCAGATGGGCCGCGACCCGGCCTGGGACCGCGCCCGCGTCGGCTTCGTCCTCATGTCCCACACGATTCGTGAGGCGATCGGCGACGGGATGGAGGAGTACCGCTTCCTGCGCGGCGGCGAGGAGTACAAGTACCGGCTGGCGAATCGCGACGGCGGCCTCGAGAGCCTGATCGTGACGGACGGCGTCCGGGGCGCCGCCGGCCTGGCGGCGGCGCGCGGGGGCCTCGCCGGGCGCCGGATGATCAGCCGTTACCGGCGCCGAACCGCTCGACCATGAGCCCGTGCCGCAGCCCGCGGTCGCTGACGGCGAGCGAGTCCCGCCCGAGCCCCGTCATCGCGGCGCGGACGATGCAGGCGCCGGCGAGGATGACCGTCTCCCGCCCGGCCTGGAGGCCGGTGATCGAGCGGCGCTCCTCCGCGCTCCTCGTCCGGTAGAGCTCGATCTGCCGGTCGATCTCGACGAGGTCGAGCGCCGTCCCGCGCACGGCGTCGGCGTCGTACTCGGCGAGCCCGAGCTTGACCGCGGCCAGGTTCGTGAGCGCGCCGCCGATGCCGATCATCGTGTCGGGCGGCGTCCGGCCGTGGATCCGCTCCAGGCCCGACGCGGCGTCGTCGAGCGCCTGCTCGACCGTCGCCCGTGAGACGGCGTCGTCCAGCCCGTGCCGCTCCGCGATGCGGACGGCGCCGACGTCCACGCTGAAGCGCTCCGTCACGTCGCCACCGTGGCCGAACGTGAACTGCGAGCTGCCGCCGCCGGTCTCGAACACCACGATCGAGCCGTCCGCCGTCCCCAGCGCGGACGTGACACCGAGGTAGCTGAGGCGGCTCTCCTCCTCGCCGGAGATCACCTCGACGTCGACGCCCGCCCGCTCCCGCGCGGCGTCGACGAACCACTGCCGGTTCCCCGCCATGCGCAGGCCGGCCGTCCCGACCGCGGCGATGCCGGCCGCCCCGGCCCGCCGGGCCTCGTCCGCCATCGCGGCGACGGCGGCGAGCGTCCGCTCGGACGGCGCCGGCTGAAGCTCGCCCGAGTCGGCGAGGCCCTCGCCCAGCCGCGTGACGTCGGAGCGGTCGAGGACGTCGCGCCAGGCGCCGTCCCGCTCGTGCTCGCCGACGTACAGCTTGACCGAGTTGGTCCCGATGTCGATCGTCCCGTAGCGGATCCCCAGGCCGGCCGGCCCGCGCAGCCAGCGGGGATAGCTCACGTTGGGGCGGCCCTCGAGGCCGGCCTCGCGGAGGATCGACAGGACCGCCTCGGGGTCCTCCGACTCGACGGCGAACGTCCGCGTGCTCTGCCCGTCCGCGCGCACGTCCGTGACCTCGACGCGGCAGCCGCGGATCTGGCCCTGCCGTCGCCGCTTGCCCACGTGCACGGCCGCCATCCCGTCGCTCGGCTCCACCAGCTCGCGCACGAGCTGATCGAGGTCGTAGGCGTCCCGAGCGAGCGCCGGAGCGGGCATGCCGAGCGCCGCCCAGACCGCGCGGATCTCCTCGGCAGCGAGCGGGAAGGAGGCCTTCATGACCGGGCGCCAGCGCTCGAGCCCGTCCCGGTCGACCTCCTCGAGGTCCTTGACGTCCATCAGTGCGGCGCGGACCTTGACCGTGTCCTCCCCCGCCACCGAGACGAGGTAGAGCTCCTCGCTCTCCTTCGCAGGCGCCAGGCTCAGGCCGTCCAGGCCTTCGCCCGCCGCCGCGTCGTCGCCGAAGGTGCGCCACTCCCACCGCGGCACGACCGCGGGCTCAGCTCCCATCCCGGCCACAATAGTGGGCCGCCTGCCCCGGGGCGCCGCCCGCGCCCCGGCCGGCGGCTCCGCGTCAGCTCTTGGTGTCGGCCTCCTCGTCGTCGACCTCGGCGATGATCGCGGCGGCCGCCTCGGCGGAGACCAGGTGCTTGGCGATCTTCTCGTAGCCGGAGAGGCTCCGCTCGAGGTCTGCGACCACGCGGTCCTCTGCGACCGCGATGATCGCCGAGGAGCCCGGCGGCAGGCTCTCGCCGATCTCCTTGAGGTCCTCGTCCTTGAACCCCTTGTCGCGGACCTTGCCCCAGATGCCGCCCGCGCCGGCGCCCACGGCGCCCGCGACGATGATGCTGGGCGGGAAGATCAGGCCGACGAGGCCACCGGCGATCGCGCCCCGCTTCGCCCAGCGCTTGCCGCTCGGGTCGGCGGTCTCGTCGAACTTCACCTTGCCCTCGGCCTTGTGGACGATCACCGCCGCGTCGATCAGGTCGATCGCGCCAGCGCGCTGGGCGCCCTTGAAGTCCTTGAGGGCGGCCCCCGCGCCGTCCTCGGTGTCGTACATCGCGACGAAGACCTCCACCGTGCTGCTGGTGCTCATCATCACTCCCTTGTCGCCTGCGTCGGCGGAGCCTAGCCCGATCGGGTCCGCCCCGCCGCCCGGGCGTCGGCCCTGCACGCTAAGGTCGCGGCATTCCGTCGGTGCGCCTGGAGGCAGGGCACGCCGGATCGAAGACGACACGCCGCGCGAGGTCCGGGGTCGGTCTCGGGGGGCGGACAGGGAGGTGAGGCAGATGCCGTCCAAGGCCTTCTGGAGCGGATGGGTGGTCTTCGCCGCGTTGATGATGATCATCATCGGCGTGCTGGAGGCGATCGAGGGCCTGATCGCGATCATCCGCGGGAGCTACTACACGCTCACGGCCCAGCAGATCGTCGTCTTCGACATCAAGACCTGGGGGTGGATCACGCTGATCTGGGGCATCGTGGTCGCGCTCGCCGGCTTCTCGCTGCTCGCTCAGCGCGGCTGGGCGCGCTGGTTCACGATCGTGGTGGCCAGCCTGAACTTCATCGTCCAGCTCGGCTTCGTCGGGTCGCGCCAGTATCCGCTCTGGGCGCTGGTCACGATGGCGATCAACATCCTCGTGCTCTACGCCCTCATCGTGCGCTGGAGCGACGTCAGGGAGGCGCTCCAGTAGCCGTGGAGAGCGGCTCGATGAGCGATCCCTCCGCTCCCGAGCGCCCCGCGGTCACCACGGCGCCCGCGGCGACCGATGGCGCGGGCATCCCCGAGTACGCCCGCGAGGCGGCGGACGTCGTCGCGGACCTCGGCTCCGATGCCACGGCGGGCCTGACGCGCGCGGAGGCCGAGGCCCGACTGGCCCGCGACGGGCCCAACGAGATCGCCGGCGAGAAGCCGCCGTCGGTGCGGGAGATCGTGCTCGCCCAGCTGCGCGAGCCCATGAACATCATGCTGGTGGCCGTCACGGTCGTGAGCTTCGCGATCGGCGAGGTCTCGACCGGCGTGCTGGTCGCGCTGCTCATCCTGCTCAACCTGGTGCTCGGGACGCGGCAGGAGCTGACGGCGCGCGCGAGCATCGATGCGCTCTCCAACCTGCAGGTGCCGCAGGCCAAGGTCGTCCGGGACGGAACGCTGGCGCTCGTGCCGGCGAGCGGTGTCGTCGTGGGCGACATCGTCCAGCTCGAGGCCGGCGACATCGTTCCGGCGGACGGGCGCATCGTCCACGCGGCGACCCTGGAGACGCAGGAGGCGGCGCTGACCGGCGAGAGCGCGCCGGTGGCGAAGGGCCCGGCGGCGCTGGGCGGCACGGAGGTCGCGATCGGGGACCGCTCGAGCATGGTGTTCCAGAACACGGCCGTCACGCGCGGCACGGCCTCCGTCGTCGTGACGGCCACCGGGATGGGCACCCAGATGGGCCAGATCGCGACGATGTTGACGACGGTCAAGCGCACGCGGTCGCCGCTCCAGCAGGAGCTCGGCCAGCTGACCAAGGTGCTCGGGCTCATCGCCTGGGGCGCGGTCGCATTCATCGTCGCCGTCGGGCTGGCGCGCGGCCTGGACGCGACGGACCTGCTGCTGCTCGGCACGGCCATGGCGATCTCGGCGATCCCCACCGGCATGCCGGCCTTCGTCTCAGGGCTGCTCTCGCTCGGCGCCAAGCAACTGGCCGAGGCCAAGGCCGTGGTCAAGAACCTCACTGACGTGGAGACGCTCGGCGCGACGAGCGCCATCAACACGGACAAGACCGGGACGCTGACGATGAACGAGATGATGGTCTCGCTCATCTACGCGAACGGCTCGTGGTTCACGGTCGAGGGCGAGGGCTATCGCAAGACCGGAGCGATCGCAGCCGTCGCCGGCGTGCCCGTGCCGGACTTCACGCGGCTCGGATACGGGCTGGTGCTCGACAGCGACGCCACCGTGGCCGACGACGGCACCGTCGTCGGCGACCCGACCGAGGCCGCCCTGGTGGTGCTGGCGGCCAAGCTGGGGATCGACGCCGAGGAGACGCGCCGGGCCTATCCGCGCCTCGCCGAGGTGCCGTTCGACTCCGACTACAAGTTCATGGCCACCTTCCACCGGGCGCCGGTGGACGGCGTCGAGCGCGTCATCCAGATGGTCAAGGGCGCGCCGGACGTGGTGCTCGCCCGCTGCAGCCAGGCCGGCGGCCCGCTGAGCGGGTCCCAGGTGCCAATCGAGGAGGCCCGTTCGGGCATCGACGCCGCGAACGAGCGCATGGGGGAGGAGGGCCTCCGGGTGCTGGCCTTCGCCGCCCGCCTCGTCGGCGACGACGAGCTCGCCGCGATGGAGGCCGACCCCATGTCGCTGACGAAGGGCCTCTCCTTCGTCGGCATGGCCGGCATCATCGACCCCCTCCGGGTCGAGGCGAAGGGCGCGGTCCACACGGCGCTCGGCGCCGGCATCGACGTGCGCATGATCACCGGCGACCACGCCGTCACCGCCAAGGCGATCGGCGAGAGCCTCGGCCTCGGCCCGGGCGCGATCAGCGGCCAGGAGCTCCAGGAGCTGTCCGACGAGGAGCTCGTGCGCCGCCTGCCGCAGCTCCACGTCTTCGGGCGGGTGTCGCCGCAGGACAAGCTGCGGCTCGCCCAGCTCATGCAGCAGCAGGGGCTGATCGTGGCGATGACCGGCGACGCGGTCAACGACGCGGCTGCCCTCAAGCAGGCGGACATCGGCGTCGCGATGGGCAGCGGCAGCGAGGTCACCAAGCAGGCCGCCCGCATGATCCTCACCGACGACAACTTCGGCACCCTCGTGCGGGCTGTCGAGATCGGCCGCCGCGTCTACGGCAAGGTCGTCTCCTACGTCCGGTACCAGATGACCCAGCTCCTCGCGCTCGTGCTGCTCTTCATCGCGGCGACGGCGTTCGACATCAACGACGGCGTCGCGCTGACGCCGCTGATGGTGCTCTACCTGCTGTTCTTCGCGACGGCGCCCGGGGTCATCGTGATCGCGATCGATCCGGGCGACCCGGACGTGATGCACCGGCCGCCCCGCGACCCGAAGCTTCCGATCAGCAACCGGGGCGCGATCCTGCAGTGGCTCCTGTACGCGGTCACGCTGTTCGTGGCGGCGCTGATCCCGCTCGTGGCCGGGCCGGACGACCCGAGCCCCGACCACCCGAGCGTCTCGCTGACGATGGCGTTCGTGGTGATGGGCCTCGGCACGGTCTTCAACGCGCTCACCAACCGCCGCGACCCGGCGAGCGGCCTCACGCCCCCCATCCTCAAGGCGCTCGCGATCTCCGCGTTCCCGGTGCTCATGATCGGCCTGGCGACGGAGCTCCCGGGCCTCCAGCGCGGCCTGCTCACGGCCTCGCTGTCAGGCCGCCAGTGGGCTGCCTGCCTGGGGCTCGCGCTGCTCCTGCCCATCGTGATCGAGACCAACAAGTGGCTCCGCCGCCGCCGCTCGCCGCAGGCGACGGTGCTCGACCCGCAGCAGGCCGTCAGCCCGGAGTGGGCCGTCGAGCGGCCGGCGGCCGAGGCCTGAGAGGAGGACGGGTGCCGTCGGAGAGCTTCTGGGCCGGATGGGTGAGCTTCGCCGGCATCCTCATGCTGGTCATGGGGACCATCGAGTTCTGCGAGGGGCTCATCGCGATCCTCCGGGGCGGGTACTACGGGCAGACGCAGCAGCAGATCGTCGTCTTCGACCTTCGGACCTGGGGCTGGATCACGCTGATCTGGGGCATCGTGGTCGCCCTGGCCGGGGCGGCGCTCCTCGCGCGCCAGACGTGGGCGCGCTGGGTCACGATCGTCGTGGGCAGCCTCAACTTCATCGTCCAGCTCGGCTTCGTCGGCTCGCGGGCGTACCCGCTGTGGGCGCTCGTCGCCCTGGCGATCAACGTCCTGGTGCTCTACGCGCTGATGATGCGGTGGGAGGACGTCAAGGCGACGCCGCTCTGAGGGGCGGCGGCGCGGGCTCGCCCGGCTCGTCGGTGAGCCCCAGCCGGTGCGCCGCGGCAGCGGCCTGCGTCCGCGAGCGCACGTTGAGCTTGGCGAGGATGCGCGAGACGTGGACGCTCGCGGTCTTCTCGGCCATGTAGAGGGTCGTGCCGATCTCGCGGTTGGTCGCCCCGGTCGCCAGCAGCGCGAGCACCTGCCGCTCCCGCGGCGTGAGGCCGAAGGGGTCGCCGGCCTCGGCGGGGACGGCCACGGCGGCCGGCGCCCGCTCGCCGTCCAGTGAGAGCCGCGCCCGCGCGGCCAGGCTCTCCACTTCGGCGAGCAGCCTCGCCGCGCCCAGTCGCACGGCCGCCTTGCGGGCCAGCACCGCGGGCCGCTCGG